>DASSFK010000223.1:0-14876 GCA_035694565.1 Sphingomicrobium sp. | reverse complement strand
CTCGCTCGGGTTCGCGAACGCTGACGGCGTCATTCACGCCCGCATCGAGCTAGTCCTTAGGCTTGGCCTTCAGGAGGTCGGCTGCTTCGCGCACCCTTTGCGCCTCGGATATCGGCGCGACCAGCACATGGTCGTCGGTCGCGATGACCATCAAACCCTCTCCGCCGATGACGACGATTTGCGGGCCGGTCGATTTGACGAGGCAGCCGGTGCTTGAAAGGACATGCGAGCGCTCGTCGACGACGTTTCCGTCGGCGTCCTTGGGTTCGATTTCGTGCACAGCAGCCCAGCTCCCGACGTCCGACCAGTCGAGCTCGATCGGAACGACGGCGATTCGGTCGGAACGCTCCATGACCGCATAATCGATGGACGTGGACCGGCAGTCGTCCAGCGCGGCTTTGTCAGGAGTGACCCGATCGCCATCGGTCGCGGCAGAATCCATTGCCGCCTGCGTTGCGGAATGGATATCCGGCGCGTGCCGTTTCAACTCCTCGAGGAAGGCCCCGGCCTTGAACATGAACATTCCTGAATTCCAGAAGGCCTTGCCAGAATCGACCAGCGCGATCGCATCGTCCCTGGGCGGCTTCTCAACGAACGACTCCACTTCCAGAACTCCATCGCCGAGACTGCCTCCAGCAGTGATGTAACCGTAACCCGTTTCGGGTCCGGCCGGCTGGATTCCGAACGTGATCAGATAGCCGGAACCTGCTGTCGATCGCGCTTTTGCGATCGCGTCCAGCAAGGGCGCCGAGTCGCCGATCCGATGATCGCTGGGGAGCACCAGCAGGAGCGAATCGGGGGGCGAAGCAAACGCTGCAAAAGCGACAGCCGCAGCGGATCCACGAGGACATGGCTCGAGGATTACGCGGGCGTCCGGGACGAGTTGGCTGAAGTCACTCGCCTGCGAAAAAGCGGCGACGATGATCGGAGAAGCGAAGATCTCGGAGTTTCGGACGCGCTCGACCGTCTGCTCGAGCATCGTCCCTTCACCAACGATTGCAAGGAGATGCTTTGGCCGCTTGGGCGTGGAGATTGGCCAAAGGCGGGTACCTGAACCACCGGCCAGGATTACGGGCTGAACTAGGGCTTCCATGCCCTAGCAATATCGGCGGTCGGTTTACGCGTCCAACCGTGGCCAACAGTTAGATTGTGCCGCCAAGACACATTCCTGTTCTTTTTCGGGACAAATTAAACTCTTGAGTTGATTCGGAACCTTAAAATTGTGTTAATGGTTCTCATCGGGGGCAAGTGCATCGCGTGCAAGTGTTGCGGCCCGTTTTTTGTAGGGTTCTGGATGCCGAGTGCAACCACGTCTTCGCGTTCCGGACGGCGCTTGAATTCAAGCGGTCGTGCGCGTCGAGCTAAACGCGCAGCGGCTCAGCGCCGTCGTACGATCCTGATGAGCGCCGCGGCGCTCGCACTGGTCGTCGGAGCCCCGCTCGGCATCGTCGCCCGAATGGGCATGCTCGATCCCGGACTTCCTGGCCTCGACAGCGCCAAGAGCTTTCTAGCTTTGATGACCGACCGGTCGCCGGGCGAGCGCACGAAGGCCGAGTTGACCAAGACGAAGTCCAAGAAGCTCGCCATGGCAGCGCCGAAAATGCGTGCGCTTCCAAAGGTGGCGAAACCGGAACTTCCAAAGGAATTCGTTGCGGCGATCGCTCCGCCTCTCCCGAACATCGCGCAAGTCCCGGCGACAGCGCCGCTGTCTTCGATCGGGCCTCTTCTCATCACTCCTGGAATCCCGGGCGCCGGCGGTGGAATCGTCGTTCCGCCCCAGGCCCCTCCAGGTGGCGGTGGTGGCCCTCCGGGTCCGCCGCCGGAGAGCCCGCCTGTCACGCCGACGCCGACCGAGAATCCGCCGTCCGTCCCAGAGCCAGGCACCTGGGCGAGCATGCTGCTTGGGTTCGGCCTGACCGGCTGGATGATGCGTCGCCGCCGGCGGGCGCATACGGCGCACGTCCCGGGATAGGATCATGAAACGGGGAATGGTCGTCGCTCTCGCTTTTGCGGGACTGGCCACGGCCGCAGCCGCCGCCTGGTCGAGCCGGATCATCGATCGGCCCCAACCTCCGCAAGCGAAACCGCAGGGCCAGTACGGCTGGTCGGACAAGGACCGGACCTACCTCAGCGAGGCCCAGCTGCTCCAGGCGAAGGCGCAGGGCCAGCTCGATCGCGACGTCCGCTCGATCCTCAACGTGCCGAAGCAGATGAAGTACGGCGACTATGTCTGGAACGACCGCAACGTCCCCGAAGGAACGGTATGGATCCGGGTCGACCTCCAGTCGCAGATCATCTCGGTCTTTCGCGCGGGCCACGAAATCGGAACCGCTGTCATTCTCTACGGCGCGACCGAGAAGCAGACTCCGAACGGGACTTTCCCGATCCTCGCCAAGATCAAGGACCACAGGTCGATCACCTACGACAATGCGCCCATGCCCTACACGCTTCGGCTAACGGGCGACGGAGTGTCGATCCATGGCAGCGACGTGCGCTGGGGCCGCGCGACGCACGGCTGCATCGGCGTTCCAATCGAATTCGCGCACAAATTGTTCGATCAGGCCTCGAAGGGCGATCAGGTTGTAATCGTTACGGAAAAAGGGCCGACCGAGCTCGCGTCCTAACTTTCGTAAATTATCGTCCGTAAACTGTTTAGTGACCATCACCTGCGACAAGGCGGGAGCACTTTCGAGGATGCTCCATGTCTCGTTCGCGTTTGCATCGCGTTGCTGCCGCATTGGCAATGCTCTGCATCAGCCCGGCGCTTCAGGGCGGCGTCGGCTTCCGCCAGAATTTCGAAGAGCGACTACTCGCGGCCCACAACCGCGAACGCGACTCCATCGGCGCGCCGTCCTTGCAATGGGATCCGGCACTCGCCCGCTCCGCGAAGGATTGGGCGGCTTACCTAGCCCGAACCGGCAAGTTCGAGCATTCGCCCGACGATTCCTGGTGGGATACCGAGGGCGAGAACCTCTGGGCGGGCACCGTCAATTACTACCAGCCCGAAGCCATGGTCGGCCTGTGGGCGTCGGAGAAGCGCGACTACAAGGCCGGGGTTTTCCCGAACAACAGCCGCTCCGGCGACGTCGAGAACGTCGGTCACTACACCCAGCTAATCTGGTCACGCACCGGCGCGGTCGGCTGCGCCATTGCCCGCGGCCGGGATGAAGATTTTCTCGTTTGCCGGTATAGTCGGGCCGGAAACGTCCTTGGCGAAAGGCCGATTTGAGCCGTGCTCGAACGCGTCCTCTTCGTTGCAACGATCGCCGGCGGAGCAACGCTTGGCGTGTTCTGGCCGCTTCACAAGAGCGAGAGCCCGGCCGCCGCTCCTTCCGCGCTCGAGGTTACTCTCGAGCGCAACTCCGACCGCCACTTCTATGCCGACGCCAATGTGAACGGGCAATCCGTCCATTTCCTGATCGACACCGGCGCGAGCGAGATTGCGCTGACCGAAGAGGATGCACGCAAGGTCGGGATTGAAGTCGATCCCCAGAAGTACGAGCTGATCGGTCAGGGCGCGTCTGGAATGGTTCGTGGCCAGTACATCGAGCTCAGCAAAGTCGATCTCGGCGGAATCCAGCAGAGCAGTGCCAAGGCCGTCGTCGTCCAAGGGGCCAGCGTCTCGCTTCTCGGCCAGCCCTTCCTCGAAAACGTCGACGAGATCGTCATCCGCAAAGGCGAGATGACCCTTCGGACGCAGGCGAAGTCCTAACCGATTGTTCTTGAAAGCAAGGCTCCCACTGATGGGCCGGCGATGCTAGGCTTCGACCCAGAGATGGTCGGCGAGACAAGAATCCAGCCTTGAAGTATATTCTCCTTCTCCTGTGGATGGGCCTTTGCCCAATCGTCGCGAGCTACCTCAAGTCGCAGCCGAAGTACGTGCAATGGGCGGCGTTCGCGATGGGGCTCATTCCGTTCGTTACCGGCACGCTCCACCTTTACGTTGCTCCGATTGCCTGGCCGATGTGGCCCGGCTGGCCGAAAGGCGTCGAGATTTCGGCGATGGACTTCCTTGCCATCGCGATCCTGATCGGCACCAAGTCGCAGGGGCGCGGGCTCAAGCAGATCTGGCCATGGCTTGCCTATCTGGCCGCGATTTTCATTGCCATTCCGCAAGGGCAGGTCGTTCTGGCCGGCTTCTTCTATGCCTGGCAGATCATGAGGGTCGCCTTGGTTTGTGCCGCGGCGATCCGCCTGGCCTCCTATGCCGGTGCTCCGGAAAGCCTGCTCAAGGGCATTTTTGCGGGGCTGATCTTCCAGGCCGGCTTTGCGATCAGCCAGTCGGCGGGAGGCGCTGCGCAAGCAGGCGGCGAATTCGGATCCCAGAATCTGCTCGGGCTGATGGCCCACTTCGCGCTCTTCCCGGCTTTCGCACTCCTTCTTGCAAGGAAATCCGCCGGATGGGCCTTCGCTGCCTTCGCTGCAGCCGTGGTCGTCGATCTCCTGACGGCATCCCGTGCGACCCTGGGTCTCGCCGCGATCGGTCTTGCCATTCTCGGCGTCGCCTCGATCATGAAGTCCGCGACGCCGCGCAAGTTCGGCATAGTCGGCGCGGGCGCCCTGCTAATTGCTGCCGTCAGCCCCTTTGCGATCAACGCGATCCAGTCGCGCCAGTCGACCAACAGCGTCGAGAGCAGCAACAATCAGCGCGCCGCAATGGAATCGGCCGCGTGGATGATCATCCAGGACTTCCCGCTCGGAACGGGCCCGGATCAATATGTCGTCGTTTCCAACATGGGCGGGTATTCCGCTCGAGCGGGCGTCGGTTGGAACGCTTCGAACAGGGGCACGTCCGTGCACAATTCCTATCTGCTCGTCTGGGCGGAGACCGGACTGCTCGGGCTCATTACGTTCCTGCTCGTATTGATCACGCCGATTGTCGGCACATTCCGGACGGCCTTTCGATTCCGGAAAGAAGCCGAGAGCGAACTCCTGCTCGGCTTCTCCGTCGCGATGACGATCATCGCCCTTCACCTGCTCTACGAATGGCTGTGGATCATGTTCGTGTTCCAGTACACGTTCGCGATGACCTCGGGCCTGGCGATCGGAATTGCGCACCGGCTGACGGCGCGAGCGAAACAAGCGACCCGTCAGAGTCCTTCGGCGACGGAGCAAAGACTGCCTGGAGGCGCCCTTCCTTCGGCGAACTAGCTTCTGGCCGCCAGAATCTCCGAAAAGAATTTGCGATATTGCCCGGCGATCCCCGACCATTCGAACTGCTTCGACCGATCCGACAACCGCTTGCGATCTGCGTCCGTCCGGCTCAGCGCCCGGACCAACGCATCGCTGATCGACGAAGGTATCGCCGGGTCGCCGAGAAGCCCCTCTTCGCCAAGAATCCATCGCGTCCGCGCGGAATCATAGGCGACGATGGGCACCCCGCACGCCATCGCTTCCACGTAGAGATTGCCGAAGGATTCATCCTGCGAGAGATGGAGGACCGCGTCCGCGCTGCGATAGAGCGCGGGCATCGCGTCCGCGGGAACGGTGATCTGATAGTAGCGGCCCGGAAGGTGTTCGTCGGCAAGGCTCTTCAGATCGGAACGAAGCGGCCCGTCACCCGCAACAACCAGGGTCGCGTCGCGCAATAAACTGACCGCTTCTATGCCCTTGTCGACATTCTTGCTGGCGATCATCGCACTGACCATCAGGATGATTGGCTTATCGGTCGGCAGGCCGAACCGTTCCCGCTCCGAAGCGCCAGGATTGAAGCGCGCAGTGTCGACACCGTTCGGAATCAGTGCGCACCGGTAGCTGGCCCTGTTCCGCTCGAGATAGTCCGGGTTGATGCAGACGAGGCCGTCGCAGCCGAACAAGCGGTACTCCGCCTTGCCCGAATAAGCTGGCCAGTCACCATTCTGAGTGACGAAAACATGCGCCGGCCGGCGCCGGCCCCCAATGGTCCTGAGCACCCAGTTGGTGAACGGATACGAACAGGTCACGGTCACGTCATAATCGTCTGCGTCGTAGGCCTGCAGCAGGCCAGGAACGAAACTGGCCTCTTCCCAGGCCGTTTCGGTTCGGAACACAGGGAGGCGAGGCCATCGCTCGAAGCGCTCCCGATTGATAACGGGGGCATGCAGATATGTGTACGGCTGATCGGCGCGTGGAGGGCCGGAACCTATGAGCGTAACCTGGTCGCCCCGCCGGGCCAGTTCCGATGCGACGGAGATGAAGGCGACTTCAGCACCTCGATCGACGCGATGGAGGCCAGGAAGCGCAAACAGAATCCTCATAAATCAAGCGTAACGGCGCTTCGGCAGGCGGTCCACGAGCATCGCCCTGCAGGAGCGCTTTGGTTGACACTCCGGAGCGTTCGTCCAGACTCCGCCGCGCAATTAGGAAGCCGAATGCGAATCGAACCCCGCAAGCACTGGCAGACTGCAATGCAGGGTTATGCCGACGAACTCATGTCGCTTGTTCGAAAATATCCCGACGCCAACATCCTCGAGCTTGGCGGCGGCCGCTGGCCTTCGTTCAGGGTTTCGGAAATGCCGGACAATATCGGCGCCTATACGGTCAATGACATCGATCCGAACGAGCTGGCCCACAACGGACCCGAGTATCAGAAGGCCTGCTTCGACGTCAGCGGGGACTCGTCGGAGTTCAAAGACACCTACGACGTCGTCTTCTCGCGCTTCCTCGCAGAGCATGTCGAAGACGGCGTCGCCATGCACCGCAACGTCTACAATGTGCTGAAGCCCGGCGGAGCGGCATTTCACCTGATCCCGACGATGTATGCCTCGCCTTTCGTCATCAATCGCCTCTTCCCCGAGCGGCTGTCGGCGAAGCTTCTGTCGGCGCTGACGCCGCGACGGGACATCTCGCCCAAGTTTCCCGCCTACTATTCGGCCTGCCGCGGCGACACTCCGAAGATGCGCAGAATGTTCAAGGACATCGGCTACTCAGGCGTCGAGATCCGGAATTTCTTCGGCCATTTCTATTACGAGAAGATCCCGGTCGCTCGCGAACTGGAGCAGTTCGTATCCGGCCTGGCCGCCAAGAACGATTGGTCGTGGTACAGCTCCTACGCGTACATCACGGCCTACAAGTGATCCTGGTCGGCGCTGGCGGTCGAACACTCCGGTGAACTTTATTTCGAAACCGATGGTCGCGAGGATCGGCTGGACGTCGATCGTGTTCGGCATGGTCCAGGTCCTGCGCCTGCTGAACAATGTCGTTCTCGCCAGGCTGCTGGCGCCGTCGCTGTTCGGCCTGATGACCATCGTCAACGCGATCCGCGTCGGCGTCGAGCTGCTTTCGGATCTCGGCATCAATCAGAATATCGTGAGCAGTCCGCAAGGCCACACGCGCGATTTCTACGACACGGCCTGGACGCTTCAGGTCATCCGAGGCGCGGTCCTCGGGACGATCGCCTTTGCCCTTGCTCATCCCCTGGCCATCTTCTTCGAGCAGCCGGAACTGGCGATGATCCTTCCGGTGGCGTCGCTGATGTTCGTGTTCAGCGGGATGATGTCGACCAGCGGCGGCCTTCTGCAAAAGCAGGTGAACGTCACCCGGAGCGGGATGTTCGAGCTTTGCGGCCTGACCCTCACGATCATCGTGCAGGTCGGACTCGCGCTCGTCTCACCGACGATCTGGGCGCTCGTCCTCGGTAGCGTGGCCGGCTCGGCCATCAGCCTGATCGCAAGCTATCTGCTCATCCCGGGGATCAAGCACCGCTTCTTCATCGACAAGGAGATCGCCGGCCAGATCATCGGCTTCGGCAAATGGATATTCCTGTCATCGATCATATACTTTCTGGCGATGAACTTCGATCGGCTCTACTTCGCCAAGCAGATCACCCTGACCGAACTCGGGATCTTCTCGATCGCCCGCGCTCTCACCGACATGTTCAACCAGTTCGCCGTCCGCTCGAGCAATCTCATCCTGTTTCCAACGGTCGCCGCCTGGCAAGTTTCCGAAGTTGAGATCCGGTCGCGCCTTCTTCGTGGAAGGCGGCTACTGTTTCTCGGCGCGGCGGTCGGTTTGGCCGGCGTCGTCTCGATTTCCGACTTAATCGTCCGGCTGCTCTACGACGATCGCTACCTGCAAGCCGGAGCGATCCTTCCGCTGCTTCTGATCGGCGTGTGGTTCTCCATCCTCTGCACCATCAACGATTCCATCATGCTGGGATCGAAGCGTCCGGCCTATCCAGCCCTCTCGAGCGGCGCGAAGCTGCTCTTCTACATCGTCGCCCTCCCGCTGACCTTCCACCTCTACGGCTTCATGATGGCGGTGCTCGTGCTGAGCCTGGGTGAAGTCGTCCGGTACGTCGTGCTGTGGACGTTCAGCCGTCGTCAGCACCTCGGCTTCGGACGCGACGATCTGGTGCTTTCGCTGGTGTTCCTTGGCCTGGTCCTGGTGTTCCGCGAGCTGCTTGCGCTGGTTGGTCTGACCGGCGGGATCATGTCGTTGTTCCCGCTCTTGGGAACGCTGCAGGCGGCTGTGTTCGGGTCATGACGAAGGATGCTCAGGATCGCGTCATTGGATTCGTTGTGATCGGCCGCAACGAGGGTGAGCGGCTGGCTCGCTGCCTCGCTTCGATCGCACCCGTTTCCAATCGGGTCGTCTATTCGGACTCGGGCTCCACCGACGGCAGCCTGGCTCTGGCGAAGAGCATGGGTGCGCATGCGGTCGCCGCCGATGGCTCGCCGATGACCGCCGCGCGAGGTCGCAATACCGGCTTCGAGGCGCTTCGGAAGCAGTTCCCGGAGTGCGATCTCGTGCACTTCATCGACGGCGATTGCGTGATCGAGCACGACTGGGTGGAAAAGGCCGCTCGGTTCCTGGACGAGCACCCAAGGGCCGCCGTGGCCTGCGGTCAGCGCTTCGAGGCCCACCCCGACGCGTCGTTCTACAATCGGATCATCGACGACGAGTGGAACACGCCTGTCGGACGCGCGCTCGCGTGCGGCGGGGATGCGCTGATGCGGGTGGGTGCATTCGAGCAGGCAGGCGGATTCCGATCGGGCCTGATCGCCGGCGAGGAGCCGGACCTCTGTGCCCGGCTCCGCGAGGCGGGTTGGGAAATCTGGCGGCTGGATGCCCGGATGACCAAGCATGACGCCGCCATTCAAAGCCTTTCGCAGTGGATGGGCCGGGCGGCGCGATCAGGCTACGGCTATGCGCAGGTCTGGGGCGCCGCACGCAATTCGTCCGACCGGCCGTACCGGCGTGAGATGGCCAGCGCGTTCGCCTGGGTCGCTGCTATCCCCATTGGGATAATCCTTCTGGCACTCGTCTTCCGGGAGCCGCTCCTGCTTTTCGCCATTCCGGCCGTCTACATCCTTCAGATTGCCCGCATTGCCGCTCGCAAGGGCATCGGCTCGGCCTATTCGTGGAAATATGCCGCACTGATGATGTTCGCGAAGCTCGGCGAGGCAAAAGGCATCCTAAAATATTTCCTGACCTCGAAGGGCGATCTCAGTTTCGACTACAAGACGTCGAAGCCGACGGAGCCTAGCGCCGCATGACTCCTGCCAAGCAGCCAGGCCCCGCGATTGCCTACGTGATGACCCATTATCCGCGCGTCGCTCTGTCGTTCCTGTCGGGCGAGATCGATGAGATGGAAGCGAGGGGCGCGACCATCCACCCGTTCGCGATGAACCTGCCCGACGAGGCCGATCTCCTCTCTGAGGAGGCCAGGTCTCGATCTTCGAAGACCCGGTATCTCAAGCGCAGATGGGGCGAGTTGCTCGGCACGTTCGCATCCACGGCGCTCCGTCATCCGATCGCGATGACGAAGCTGATCGGGACCGCCATTTCCTCCGCTCGCGGCGATCTTCCGTTGACCGTCCGGCGCTTCTCGCACCTCGTCCAGGCCGCGTCCGTCGCAAGGGAATGCGACCGGCGCGCAATCCGCCATCTGCATGCGCAATTCGGCCAGGCTCCGGCGACCATCACCTGGTTCGCTTCGGAGATCATGAATTTTCCGAACAAGAATGGCGCCAGCTGGAGCTTCACGATCCACGGCTTCCAGGACTTCGTCGACGAGACCATCGCGAGATTGGATCTGAAGGCCGAAAGCGCCGCTTTCGTGGCCTGCGTAAGCGACTTCACGCGCTCGCAGCTCTGCCGCCTGCTGCACCCGTCCCGGTGGAGCCGCGCGCGGGTCGTCCGTTGCGGCATCGATCTTTCGCATTTTCAGATGCGCGCGGCTCGACCCCAGTCGTCACCGCCGAGGCTCATCTCCGTCGGCCGGCTGTCGTCGGAGAAAGGCCAAATCGTCCTTCTTCGGGCCTGCAAGCTGCTCGCTGGTCGAGGTGCGAAGGTTCACCTGACCTTGATCGGCAGCGGCCCGCTCGAGGGCCTGATCCGCGACGAGATCGCGAAAGAGGGAATGGGAGACTATGTCGAGCTGACCGGCGAACTCCCGCCCGACGAAGTTCGAAGCAAGCTTGAAGGATCGGATGTTTTTTGCCTGACGTCCTTCGCTGAAGGACTTCCAATCTCGATCATGGAAGCCATGGCCGTCGGAGTGCCGGTGATCGCGACATCGATCGCCGGGATTCCGGAACTCGTGGTGAATGGGGATACAGGACTGCTCGTGCCGCCCGGCAATGTCGACGCCCTTGCGGAAGCGCTCGAAAAGCTGCTGGGCGATGCAAAACTGCGAGACAAGATTGTTGGCGCAGGCCGGAAGCGCGTGGAAGAACGCCATGACCGGCATCGCAATGGCCAAGCCATGTTCGACCTGCTCACCAATCGCGCCGAGGTGGCCGCGTGAACATTCCTCCCTCCCGCCTCAAAGCGGCGGTGATCGGCTGCGGCGCGATCGCCTACGAGCACCTTCCCTTTCTGTCTCAATCTCCGCTCGTCGAGCTCGTGGCGGTTTGCGATCGCTCGAATGCTGCCGCAAGCTTTGCGCAGACGCGGTTCCATGCGGCCGGTTCATTCACCGACCACATGGCGATGCTTGCTGATGCAGGGCCGGATGTCGTCCATGTCCTGACACCGCCGCACACTCACGTGCCGATCGCCCGTGATTGCCTCGAGGCCGGAGCGCATGTGATCTGCGAGAAGCCGATGGCGAGCACGGCCGACGAGACCTCCAGCCTCCTCGACTATGCGGCGAAGCGCGCTCGCCTGCTCGTCGAAAGCCGCAACTATCTCTTCAACGATCAGGTGATGGAGGCTGAGAAGATCATCGAGAGCGGAAGGCTGGGAGAAGTCAGGGAAATCGACCTGATCCTCTCGCTCGACTTCCTGTCGGGTCCGTTCGGCGATCTGAACCTCGCTGGACCCGGCGTCGACCTGCCGGCCGGCGCGGTTCACGATTTCCTGCCGCATCTCGCCTATTTGTTCCTTGTGTTCGCGGGGCACGCCGGCGAGGTCGACGACGTTCAGGGGCGGCTTGCGAACCTTAGCGACAACAGCCGCGCCGGTTTCGACCACCTCGACGCGCTCATTGTCGCGGGCGACGTACGAGGGCGGATCCGTATAACGAGCGACGTCGGACCGGACTCCTTCCGGGTCTATCTGAGGGGAACCGAAGCTTCGCTCGAAACCGATCTCTTCAATCCGTTCCTACGGTTCGATGGGCCGCCGAACGTCGGAAAGCGCAGCTTCATTGGACAGATGGGCAATGGATTCTCGCTGGTCCGCGCCGGCGCCCGCAACTTCCGTAACAAGGTGACCCAGCACGGCACGTATCACGGCATGCCGCGCATGCTGGAAGCGATCTACCGGTCTCTTGCAGGTTCAACCGAACCGCCCTTCACGCGCGAGCAGATGATCGACACGGCCCGGCTGGTCGATCGGCTGGTTGCATTGAAGGTTGCACGATGAAGGTCCTGGTCACGGGCGCGACGGGCTTTCTTGGAAGCGCGGTCGTTCGAGCGCTCGCTTCGCGAGGCCATGACGTAGTCGCCCTGGCTCGGCCGGCCGCGAAACCGCCGGAGCCCTCATCCTCGAACGTCGCCTACATTCGCGGCGACCTTCGCCAGAAGGGCGAATGGTGCGAGGCGATCCGCGGCATCGACGCCGTCGTTCATGCCGCGGCCGCGACCGGCGGCGGTTTTCCCGACCAGTTTTCGGGCACGGTCATTGCAACCGAGAACCTGCTCGACTGCATCGACTGGAAATCACTGAAGCGCTTCGTCCTGATCAGCAGCTTCTCCGTTTACGATTATGCCGAAGGTCCGCGCTTCGTCGACGAGCGCCATCCGCTGGAGCGGAAGCCGTCGCGACGCGACGCCTATACCTGGACCAAGATGCTTCAGGAGGACCTCGCATCTTCGACCTGCGCAGACCATGACGTTCCGTTCGTCAGCATCCGTCCGGGCGCGATCTATGGGCCGGGCAAGGATTGGGATTCCGGCGCGGCTCTGACGCTCGGAAAGGTGGATCTGATCTTCAGCCCGCTCGCGAAGCTCAGGCTCACCCATGTCGACAATTGCGCCGAGGCGATTGCCGCAGCAATCGACGCCGACGGCGTCGAAGGCGTGTTCAATATCGTCGACGACGAAGCCCCGACCCACGCTCTCTACCACCGGATCTGCAGGAAAGCGGGATCTTCGGCCCGGCGCGCAGTCTACGTGCCATGGTGGGCGGTCGCGACCGCCGGCCTCGGCGTGAAGCTCGTCAACACGGCGTTCTTCGGTGGAAAGGCCCGGCTTCCCGAGATCCTCGATTATCCAAGGCAGCAGGCTCGGTGGCGTCCGTTCCGCTACTCGAATGAGAAGGCGAAGGCCGAGCTCGGCTGGATTCCGCGGGTTCGCTTGGAAGACGCCACGCGCCTGATGTTCGAGAGCAGCAAATGATGGACGAGATTCCCGAGCGGAAACTGCTGCTGCGTGGGCGATTCACCTTTGGCCTCAGGCAGGCGATCGTGGCCGCCTTGATCGGCACCACGATCGCGGTGATCGTAGCAATTTCATCCCTGACCTAGCGTCCGGTTCGAAGCCATTCCTTGGGCGCTCCGCCTCGCGCCAGTCCGAGGTACATCGGCAACTTCCAGACGAGATAAAGCGGTAGTCGAGCCAGCGCTCCGAACGAGATGAAGGTGCGGCCTTCACGCAGCCAGGCCGTTAGAAGCGCGACGAGCGCGAGGCTCAGAAGCGCAACCTCGACGACGACCGGCCACCAGCCCGAATCGAACACGGCCGTCAGAACGCAGGCCAGAATCAGGATTGCGACATTCAGGATCGCGAAGAGCGCGAGCGGCGGGATCATCAGATCGAGTCCGGACAGGACAGAACGCAATTTGCCGCGGCTCAAACCTCTAAACACCTCGCGCGGCCCCCACCGGAGCGACGTCGCGATAAACCCGCCTTCCCAGCGCCGTCGCTGGGTCAACGTACCCTCCTCGGTGCTTCCGCCGCTCCAGACGAACGCATTGGTGACAAGGACGGGCGGATGTCCCGAATCCGAAAGCTCCAACCCCAGCGCCAGATCCTCGACCACGCTCGACCGGACACGACCGGAGGCCTGGAACAGTTCGAACGGCATCGCCATTCCGGTACCCGTCAAGTGGACGCGCCCGGCGAGCCGCTGGAGCCCACGCTGCCGAACGAGATTCTTGATCATGAAGGCGAACGTCGAGAGCTGCACCAGCGGCGATGCCTGTCGATCGGCGCGAAGGAGATTGATCGCCTGGCTCGGCCGGCCCTGGAAGGCGCTGGCGACCAGCGCCTCGAGGCTCGCCGCATCGGTTGCGCAGTCGGCGTCCATCACCGCGAACACGTCTGGCGGGTTCGACCGAAGATGATCGGCTGCAAAAGCCAAAGCAAACCCTTTGCCCCTGCGCTCGAGATCGCGCCGTTCGATAACGTCAATGCCCGCCTCGCGCGCCAGCTCGGCGGTCTGATCCGTGCAATTATCTGCGACAACGAGGATGCGCATCCGGTCGCCAAGGGCCGCCTGAAGCGATCTTAAAGTTTCACCGATGACGAGAGCCTCGTCATGGGCCGGAATGACGACCACAGCCGACGCTCCCGTCGGGTGACGGGACGCGGCGCGTGACCGCCAGAGCCCGACGATCAACTCGAGGGCGAAGAAGGCCGTGAGCAAGGCAAACGGCGCCAGCAAAATTGCCACGAGCGCGGTCACGAACGTTGTTCCAAATTCTTCCAGTGAGAAAATCCAATAGCTTGCGGCATATTTAGACTAGGTTTAGCTAGTTCCCGCACTACCAGCGAGATGAACGTACAGAGATTGGGCCCCCCTTTTTGCTTTTAACCAGGGAGCGACCTCAAGCCAGCCTCCTGCGCACGATCAGCCTCGCTGATCTTGCACTGGTTGTCGGCGCCGCTCTTCTCGTGCTTCCGACCATGTTCGAGGTCGGCAAGTTCAACTGGACGACCGAGCAGGGTGGGCATGGACCGATCGTGCTCGCTACCGGTCTCTGGCTCCTGCTGAGGGAACTGAAGGGCAGCGCAGCGCCACGAAAACCCGGCAATCTCATCGTCGGGACCCTTTCGCTCGCACTGTTCCTGGGCGTCTATCTCGTCGCCCGGATAACGGGCGTTCTCGAGATTGAGGCGCTGGCCATGTACGGCGCCCTGATCATGGGCGCGTACATACTCTTCGGCGGCGCCCTCGTCCGGTCGATCTGGTTTCCCTTGCTCTATCTGGCCCTGACCCTGCCGCCACCGGATTCGGTCGTCGCGGCGGTCACTCAACCCATCAAGATCGCAATTTCCGAATGGTCGGTCAGCCTGCTCCACGCACTGGGTTATCCCATTGCAAGCTCTGGAGTGACCATCCAGATCGCCCAATATGAGTTGCTGGTTGCGGCGGCATGCGCGGGTCTCAATTCGATCATCAGCCTGGGCGCGATCTGCCTCTTCTACGGCTATCTTCGCCACCGCCAGAACGTACCCGCCTTCCTCGTCATCGCCGCCTCGGTGATTCCGATCGCAGTCTTCTCCAAC
>DASSFK010000222.1:0-4304 GCA_035694565.1 Sphingomicrobium sp. | reverse complement strand
CGGACGTCCGCAACGGCCGGATCGAAACGGCCGGTCATATGCTCAGCCTTATCCCCTGACGGTCGTGCGGCGGATGTCGCGGGCACGGGTTAGGATGATGTCCTCGAGCTTCTGCACGGTCGCGGCCGAGACGGGCGCATTCACCCATGTCCCGCCCTGGTTGACCTGACGCGACGCGGTGACTCGAAGCGCGTCGGCGCGAAGGTCCTGGTCGAGGATCGTGGCGGTGACCTTGACCCGCTCTCCTGGCGACTGCGGATTCGAATACCAGTCGGTGATGATCACACCGCTGTTTGCATCAGCCTGGATCAGGGGCGCGAACGACAGGGTGTCGAGCGCCGCCCGCCAGAGGTAGGCGTTCACGCCGATCGTCGTCATGCGCGACGGGGCAAGTTCGACGGGCACGTCACGGTTTCGCGAACAGCCTGGCGCGGCCACGGCGATGACGAGAAGCGCAGCAGCAGCGGTCTTCAGGCGAAGCATCGGGAATCCTCTTGAGGTGAATTCGGACGAAGGGGCGTTATAGATACTGTCAGAGCAGGGGCAAGCAGCGCGATTCGATCGATTCTGTGTTGCCGTTGCAACAGAATGGTACGGAATCGATTCCCGTCATGGAACCTTCAGGTTCGCACGACTATATCGGAGTCGAAACAGGAGGATTGTACTTGCCGAGTCTCGGTCGGTCAGGGAGCGCAAAGCTGCTCGCCGCGGTATCCGCGGTTGGTCTGCTGCTGTCCCCCGCGATCGCTGCTCCGATTACGGCAAAGAAGAAGGCGCCCGCTGTTGCCCTGAGCTTCGACCCGCTTTCCAACTTCACTCCTGCCGGGGCCGACCCCAAGCTTGCCGCCTCGGTCGGCGGCCGCGGCCTGTCATTGACCGATTTCAAATTCACTCCTGCCGCTGCCAAGAGCCGTCCGTCGCAGGTCCGAGTCGCGATTCGTGCCCGTCCGGACGCCGAACTGCGCACCCGCGTTGCCGACGCCGGCTCGGCTTCCTCGATCACGGCGCTCACGCCCGCTAGCTACAACCTCGGCATGGCGGTGGGCTGGCGCAGCTTCGCCGTCTCGGGCGATGTCGCCAAGACCGAGTCCAACAATCCGGCGATCGGCAACAAGGAAAGCGCGGTCGTAGGCGTCAGCTACTCGCTCAAGCGCTTCACCGGTCGTGTTGCAGTCGGCGCGGAGCGTGACGACCGTGTCCCGGCGCTCCGGGACCGCGAGAATTACTCGCTCGATGTCGGCGGCGCGTACAACATCAGCCAGCGCATCGCCCTCACCGGGGGCGTCCGCTACAACGTTGAGCGCGATCGGAATGCGGTCGTGAGCGACAACCGCCGGGACAGCCAGGCGGTCTACGTCGGAACCGCGTTCAAATTCTAAGAGCGCTGTCGGCGTTCAGCCAGGCGTCGATCCCAGCCCAGCCGTAAAATCCCTCGCGCTCCAGGCGCTCGAACTTCAGTGCGTTCAAGCCGCCCAACGCGATAGCCGGCGCGCCTGCCGTCTTCGCAATTCGCAGCGCCATGGGGCGGTAGAGCGGTTTTCGGCCGGGGTGGGAGCTGGTCCGATAGACAGGCGACACGAACACCAGCGCGGCGCCGTCGGCCTTCGCAGCCGCGGCCTCCTCGATCGAATGCACGGATCGGGAGAAAGGCAAGTCGGTCGGGATGACCTCCGGATTGTGGACGAAGTCGGCGCCCAGCGAGCGCGCCAGATCGGTGTCGGCGGCAATTGCGAGGGTCAGGCTTCGGCGATGACAGATGTCAGCGATCCTGCCCGCAAGCGCGGCGCGAACATCAAGCGGCGCCAGGTAATGCCGGAACACGATCCCGGAATGCTTGATTGGCAGCCGATCGATCGCGTCCCACAAGCGCTCGCCCATGCGTTCGTCGGTCATCAGCCAGGCGCGCGGCAAAGGTCTCTGGCGGACGGTCATGCCGGTTTCTATAGCCGCCGATCATGAGTGCTGCCGAGCGACGCCAGAAAATTCTCGACGAGATTGCGGCCGCGGCGAAGCTGGCTCGGCGTGAGCCGGCGGATGTGCGGCTCATCGCGGTCAGCAAGACGCGATCGGCCGAGCAGGTCGAAGAGCTGATTTCCGCTGGGCAACGGGATTTCGGCGAAAGCCGAGTTCAGGAGGCATTGGAGAAGTGGCCTTCGCTTCTCGCGCGCCATCCAGGCGTCCGGATTCATTGCGTCGGCCGGCTTCAGTCGAACAAGGCGGCGGAAGCCGTGAAATTGTTCGACGTGATCCACTCGGTCGACCGGCCATCGTTGCTCCGCGCCCTGGCCAAGGAAGCGAAGAGGGAAAATCGGTTTCCCTCCGTTTACGTTCAGGTGAATATCGGCGACGAGGAGCAGAAGGGCGGCTGCCCGATCGGCGATCTCGGCTCCCTGGTCGAAGCCGTCCGGTCGACCTCGATCCCGCTCGTCGGACTGATGGCAATCCCGCCGCTCGGCGTTGAAGCCGCGCCCTTTTTCGCTTTGCTCGCCAAGCTGGCCCAGGACCATGGCCTCGCCGGTCTCAGCATGGGCATGTCCGGCGATTTCAAGTCGGCAGTCATGCTCGGGGCGACGGCGGTTCGAATCGGAACGGCCTTGTTCGAAGACTGAGCGCGGCTAGTCTTGCCTCGTGCGCTGGTTTTACGCCTTCATGCTTGCTTTTGCGGCTCCCGCGCCGGCGGCGCAGCTCTTGTTCGCGGGCGGGCAATGGGTCGCGCTCGATCGCGGCGGCAATTGCGAGGCCGCCACGCGGGCGCTTCGGATCGCTCAAAAAGGCAAGGTTCAGGCCCGCGCCGGCTTCGCATTCGATTCCGGCGGTCCACGACACGGGCAATTCTATGCCCAGCTCAGCCGAATGCCTCGGGCAGGCTCGACCGTCATTCTTACCGTCGGCGACCAGCCATTTCTCCTCGCGGCTGGAAGCGGCTGGGCGTGGAGCCGCGATTCAGTCCAGGAAGCGGCGATCATGGAAGCGGCCCGCTCGGCCGGCGGGATGCGCGTCGAATCGCGCGACCAGGCGGGTGGCCGGTTCACCGATCGCTATTTGCTCGACGGCGCAGCCACGGCGATCGACTCGGCCGCTGCGAGGTGCGGATCGGCCAATCTTTCAAAATCAGGCCGCAATCCCTAAGTAGATAGGCCTTCCATGAGTGCCGACACCGCCATCATGCCGATTCCCGGCCCCGTCGATCCTGTGCCCGTTCCCCGGGCCACGACCCCGCGCGCCGACGGCAGGCAAGAGCTTGTCGGCCTGCCGAAGGACCGGATTCGCGCGGCCCTCGAGCATTCGGGACTGGAGTCGAAGCAGGCGAAGCTTCGCTCCAAGCAGGTTTGGCACTGGATCTATAATCGTGGAGTCACCGACTTCGACGCGATGAGCGACATCGCCAAGGTCCAGCGGCCGTGGTTCGCGGAGCGGTTCGCGATTACCCGGCCGGAAGTCGTCGAGGCGCAGGTCTCCACCGATGGCACACGCAAATGGCTGCTCAAGACCCACGACGGCCACGACTTTGAAATGGTGTTCATCCCGGACGCCGATCGCGGGACGCTTTGCGTGTCGAGTCAGGTTGGCTGCACGCTCAACTGCCGCTTCTGCCACACCGGAACGATGCAGCTCGTGCGCAACCTCGAGCCGTCGGAGATCGTCGGCCAGGTCATGCTCGCGCGCGATGCGCTGGGCGAATGGCCGAGCCAGCCGGAAGGTCGAATGCTCACCAACATCGTGATGATGGGCATGGGCGAGCCGCTCTACAATTTCGACAATGTCCGGGATGCCTTGAAGATCGTCATGGACGGCGACGGCCTGGGCCTGTCGAAGCGCCGGATCACGCTATCGACCAGTGGCGTGGTTCCGATGATGGAGCGCGCAGGCGACGAGATTGGAGTGAACCTCGCGGTATCGCTGCACGCGGTGACCAAGGACGTCCGCGACGAGATCGTTCCGCTCAATCGCAAGTATGGCATTGAACAACTGCTCGAGGCCTGCGCCGCCTATCCGGGCGCGAACAACGCCCGTCGAATCACGTTCGAATATGTGATGCTGAAGGACAAGAACGACAGCGACGAGGACGCCCGCGAGCTCGTTCGGCTGATCCGCCAGTACCGGCTTCCGGCAAAAGTGAACCTGATCCCGTTCAACCCATGGCCGGGCGCGCCTTACGAATGCTCGAGCCCCGATCGGATCAAGGCATTCAGCAATATCGTGTTCGAGGCCGGAATCTCCGCGCCGGTCCGCACCCCGCGAGGCCGGGACATCGATGCGGCCTGCGGCCAGCTGAAGACCGCGGCCGAGAAGAAGAGGCGTAG
>DASSFK010000221.1:0-15722 GCA_035694565.1 Sphingomicrobium sp. | reverse complement strand
TTTCGATGTGGCGATGATCCAGGCCTATCTCGGCTTCATGGCCGCGCCCCTCTATTGCACTCGCACCGCCTCGCGGCTGGTTCGGACCTACACCGACCGCCACGGCCTCAAGGACCTCGTGCGCGAGCTTCTGGGCCTGGAGATCTCCAAGCAGCAGCAGACCAGCGACTGGGGTGCGGCGGAGCTCAACGACGCGCAGCGTGAATATGCCGCCAGCGACGTTCGGTACCTTCACCAGCTCAAGGAGAAGCTGGACGAACGCCTGGTGCGCGAGGGGCGAGTTGAACTTGCGCAGTCCTGTTTCGATTTCCTTCCGAACCGCGCCCTGCTCGATCTCGCGGGCTGGCCGGAACAGGATATTTTTGCACACGACGGTTGATTGATGTCGGAACTTGCCAACCAGGAACGCGCGACGAAGCAGCGCTGGGCCGTGCCGGGGAGCTCGCACGACAAGATCGTGCGATTTGCCAAGATCGGGCTCCCGGCGGCGGTCGGGGTCGTGATCGCCTTTCTGGCCATGGCCCCGCTCGACAAGCGCGGAGAGGTCAGCTTCATCCTCGACAAGAAGAAGGTCGAGAATGCCCCCGAGCGCATGCGGGTCGAGAAAGCGCAATATACGGGCGAGGACAGTCGCGGGCAGAAGTTCCAGATCACTGCCAATCGCGCGCTTCAGCGATCGTCCGACCAGCCGATCGTCGACATCTGGGGAATGCTCGCCCGATTCGGCCTGTCGCAGGGGCCGGTGACGGTCGCCGCGAACCAGGGCCGCTACAATATCGACCAGCAGAAGGTGAACGTGCAGGGCCCGGTTCGAGTGGCCGGCCCCGACGGTGAGCAGCTCCTGACCAAGGACGTCACCGTCGACCTCAAGCAGAATCTGGTGACCAGCGACCAAGGCGTGACCGGCCGAACGGAGCTTGGGCAGTTCCAGGCGGACCGGTTGCGCGCCGACCTCAACGACCGCACAGTGGTTCTCGACGGTGGAGCTCGCTTGAAAATCGTACAGGGGGCGGTCAGATGAGAAGAATGCGCCATTTGCCGCTTTACCTGATCGCGCCACTGGCGCTCGTGACCGCGGCGGCCGCGCTGGCGCAGTCGAGCGAACCCGTGTCGGCCCTCAAAGGCCACAACAGCAACGCCCCGATCGACGTCCAGTCCGATCGGATCGAGGTTCAGGATCGTGCCGACCGGGCGATCTTCGTCGGCAACGTCCATGTGAAGCAGGACGAGCTTACGCTGGACGCGGCGCGGCTTACGGTCGCTTATACGAGCACCGGCAGCGTCCAGATCAACCGGCTCGACGCGAGCGGCGGAGTTACGGTGCACAGCCCGTCGGAGACCGCGCGTGGAACGTTCGGCATCTACGATTTGGACCGAAAGCTGATCACTCTCGTTGGGAACGTCGTGCTCCAGCGCGAAGGCTCCCAGATCAACGGCCAGAGGCTGACCATTGACCTCGATTCCGGCCGCGCCGTGATCGACGGCGGGCCGGCCGGCGTCGGTCAGAGCGGCGGCCGAGTGACCGGCCATTTCACCGTCCCCCAGAAAAAGGGCGGCTGACTCGGTGAACGAAGCCGCAACGCTTCCCCGCGCGGCAATGGAGCCGGACGCGATAATTGGAGGGCTCGAAGTCCGCTCGATCGCCAAGGCCTACGACCGGCGCGCGGTCCTCCACGACGTTTCCCTGGATGTTCACCGCGGCGAGGTGGTCGGGCTTCTTGGGCCCAACGGCGCCGGCAAGACGACCTGTTTCTACTCCGTGATGGGCCTGGTGAAACCCGACAGCGGGCGCATCTTTCTCGATGGGCAGGACATCACCGAGCTGCCGATGTACCGCCGGGCGATCCTTGGCCTCGGCTATCTTCCGCAGGAAACCTCGATTTTCCGCGGGCTCACGGTCGAACAGAACATCATGGCGGTGCTCGAGGTCGCGGAACCGGACGCCCAGGCCCGTCGCGACCGGCTGGAGCAATTGCTCGGCGAATTCGGAATCACGCACCTTCGCGAGTCCGCGGCCATGGCCCTGTCCGGCGGCGAGCGTCGGCGCTGCGAAATCGCCCGCGCATTGGCGGCCGATCCGTCGATCATGCTTCTCGACGAGCCGTTCGCGGGCATCGATCCCATTTCGATCGCCGATATTCGCGAGCTCGTCCGCGAGCTGAAACAACGCGACATCGGGGTCCTCATCACCGACCACAATGTTCGCGAGACGCTCGATATCGTCGATCGCGCCTGTATCATTTACGACGGCCAGGTGCTCTTCGCGGGGACTCCGCAAGCGCTCGTCGCCGATCACGAAGTTCGTCGACTATACCTCGGCGAGAGCTTCGCGCTTTAACCCTTTGCCGCTAGTCTGTTAGCGCCATGGCGCTAGGCCCACGCCTCGACCTTCGACAAACTCAGGCGCTCGTCCTGACGCCTCAGCTGCAGCAGGCCATTCGCCTGCTCCAGCTGTCGAATCTCGAGCTCGAGGCGGTGATCGCCGAGGAGATATCGAAGAACCCGCTCCTCGAGGAGACGTCGGGCGATGACGAACGCGCACCCGCTCCTGAACCGGAGACGGAACTTGTTGTGGACTCCCTTGAAGAACCCGTTTCGCCCGGAGCGGACGAATTGATGCTCTCATCGGACGGCACATCCGACCAGCCGCTCGACTACGACTGGAACAAGGAAGCGCTGGAGACCGACAGTTTCACGGACGTCGCGGTGAGCGCCGGCGGCGGGGACGAGGACGGTCCCGACTTCGAACGGATGGAATATACGGCGGACTCGCTCGCCGAGCATTTGCAGAACCAGTTGCACGGTGCCGCCGGACAAGTCGGCCAGCTCGCTCGGACGATCGCCGAAATGCTCGACGAGACGGGATATTTGTCGGTGTCCGTCCGTGACATAGCCGAAGCGGCTCAGCAGCCGATGGCCGTCATCGAGAACGCGCTCGCCCTCGTCCAGGACCTCGATCCGCCAGGCGTTGGAGCGCGCGACCTTGCGGAGTGCCTTGCGCTGCAGGCGAAGGCGGCTGACCGCTACGATCCGGCGATGGCGAGGCTCATCGACAACCTCGACCTTCTCGCCAAGGGCAGAATGGCCGACCTCAAGCGGATTTGCGGAGTCGATGACGAGGACCTCGCCGACATGGTCCGAGAGTTGCGGGCGTACGATCCGAAGCCGGGCTGCCAATTTTCCAGCAAGGGCATCGAAGCCGTCGCTCCCGACGTGTTCGTCCGTCAGACCCGCGGCGGCTATGCGGTGGAGTTGAACCAGGCGACTTTGCCGCGCCTGTTGGTGAACCGCCGCTACTATCAGGAGCTCAAGAGCGGGTCGCAGGACAAGACATCGCGGGCCTGGCTCAGCGAATGTCTAGCCAGCGCCAACTGGCTGGTGAAGGCGCTCGACCAGCGGGCGCGGACGATCGTCAAGGTCGTCAGCGAGATCGTGAAAAGGCAGCAGGGATTCTTCGAACGTGGGGTCGAGGCGATGAAGCCAATGACCCTGCGCGAGATCGCCGAGGCGATCGAAATGCATGAATCGACGATCAGCCGGGTCACATCGAACAAATATCTGCTGTGCGACCGCGGGCTGTTCGAACTCAAATATTTCTTCGGTTCCGGCGTCGCCTCGACCGAGGGCGAAGGTGAAGGCGCCGCGGCCGAGGCCGTGAAGGCGACGATCCGCGACATCATCGACAATGAGGCCGACGTGCTGAGCGACGACGCGATCGCAGGTCTGCTCAAGCAGCGCGGATTCGATTGCGCCCGCCGCACCGTCGTCAAATATCGCGAGGCCATGGGCATCGGCTCATCGATCCAGCGCCGCCGCCAGCGAAAGATTGCCGGAGCGGCCTAACGCCTTCGGGCCTTACCGTAGGGCCCGCTCATGTTCCCTTTGATCCAGTCCGAAACGAGGCGGAAGTAGCCGTCGGAAATGCGGGTGACGGTCCGGCTTCCGTCCGCGCTCTGGACGAACTCGTAGATGCCGTGATCGGTATCGGGGAAGCTGTAGACGGTGATGTCGGCGCCTCCTTTTCGAAGGTTCGTCAGGCGCTCGAGCGTCAGCTCCGGTGGTGCTTCACGGTCCTTTTCGGCAATCACCCAAAGGAGCGGAACCTTCAGCCGAGCCATCGTCGTCTGCGCGTCGTAATTCCAGATCAGCTCGACATTGTCGAACAGGGCCTGCCCGACGCGGCGAAGGTCCGAATCGCTCTCGCGAATCATCGCGCCGGTATATTCACCGTTGATCCGGCCGTACCATGGCCGGCCCGAATAGCGTGCCTTCAGCGCCTGGAACTGATCGAAGCCCGAAGCAAAGTGCGACGCCGCGATCCGGGACGCCGCATCCGCAAGCTGTGTCGCCTCGGCGGTTTCCGTTGCGCCGTAACCCAGATCCCTCATCTCGCTGACGACCTCGTCGCGATCCTCCTCTTCCGGACTTGAGATCAGGCCAAAGCCGACGGCCACGAAGTCCGTCGCCACATGGGTTGCCGCCAACGGGGCGACCCAGCCGCCCTGGCTCCCGCCGAAAAATCCGGAGCGACTGAAGCGGCCCGCCGCGAGACGCCGGGCCTCCTTGAGGGCCGCGGCGGCATCGTCGGCGAGCAACTCGAAGTTCTGTGTATATTCGCCTTCGGATTCGCCGGTCCCGCGCTTGTCATAGGCGAAGACGCTGAGGCCCTGCGAAACGAAGATGTAGGGATAATAGCTCGTTCGGGGCGAGGTCCGCTCCGATCCATGGACGAACACGACCAATGGGTGAGGGCCGGGCGTGGCGGGTTCGATCAGGACTCCGGTGAGCGTCTCGCCGTGACTCTTGAACCTGGACTGCGTGAGCCGAAGCGCAACATTGGTCCATTGGCCCGCCGCGGATCGGATGCCCCCAATCTCACAAAAAAGCTCGCCATCCTTCGTCCCGACGGTTCCGCGCCGCCCGTCCGGATAGGTATAGCGAAGGCTTCCGCCGGAGCCGGCGCTGATCGCGACCTGGTCGGCCCTGTCCGGCGATTGATAGAGCCCGATCGGACAGACGCTGCTGCCCGGCGCATTTGCCTCGACGAGCGCAGCCATGGCCAACCCAAGAATTTCGCTCATGACCCGTACCCCTCCCCCAGGCCGGTCAGACGGAAAGTTTCGCCCAGATCGGCAGGTGGTCCGATGCCCGCCGGGCGGACGGGCTCATGTGCACCCCGGCGGCGTCGATCCTCAAGTCCTTGTCGACGATGATCCGGTCGAGCGCGGCGACCGGATGGCGGGAGTGGAAGCTGGGTCCAGTCGGCGCGATCCGGAAGCGCGGCTCGAAATCCCTGAGGCAGCCAGCGACCTCCCGCCATTCGTTGGTGTCGCCCATCAGGATCGTGGGCATGCGATTGGTCCGTTTGGCAACCGCCTCGAGGATCGACCGGATCTGGCGACGGCGCCAAAGTCCCGACAGGTCGAGGTGCATTCCGACTACCCGGACCGGCGTCTCTCCGATCAGAAGCTCGGCCAGAACCGCTCCGCGGGGCTCGAACGTCGGGAGGTCCAGCACGGCGCAATCGAGCACCCCGATGTGCCGCTTCACGAGGATGGCGTTGCCGTGCCAGCCCATGTTGCGCGTGTTGATCTTGAGCAGCGCATCGACATGCCTGCCGCCGGGCATGCGATCGAGAACCCGACGGTGCTTCACTCCGAAGTACACTGGCTTGTAGAGGCCGTGGTCGTCGATCAGCTCGTGCGGAACGGCGGCCCCGCGCCCGCCGAAGCGCTTGTCCGCTTCCTGCAGGGCGACGATGTCCGCGTCCAACTCGTGAAGCACATCGAGAACGCGTTGCGGGTTGCGCCTGCGGTCGGTGCCGATCGCCTTGCGAACATTGTAGCTGGCTACGGTGATCGACGGTGCTGCGGTCACGACTGCGGCAACCCCGACCTTGCTGCTGCAGTTCCTTAGACGTCCAGGTTCGCGACGCTGAGCGCATTTTCCTGGATGAACTCGCGTCGCGGTTCGACGATGTCGCCCATGAGCCTCGTGAAAATCTCGTCGGCGACGTCCGCCTGAGCGACTTCGACCCGGAGCAGCGAGCGGTTCGCCGAATCGAGGGTCGTCTCCCAGAGCTGCTCGGCGTTCATTTCGCCAAGGCCTTTGTAGCGCTGGATCGACAGGCCCTTGCGGCCCGCGGCGAGAACCGCATCGAGAATCTCGGACGGGCGGCTGACCGCAACCGTCTTGCCCTTGGTCTCGGCTTCCTCCGGCTGGTCCTCGGCTTCCACGCCTTCGATCGGCTCAGGCTTCTGCTCGTCCGAAAGCGCGCCCTTCTTGAGTGTCCTCAACGTGCTCGGCTGGGCGTAGGCCGACGACTGCTCAGAAGCGAGGGTCGCGAGCTTTCGCGCCTCGGCGGAGAGGAGGAAGCTCTTTTCGATGACGTGAGCGTCGGTCACGCCTCGCCACAGGCGCTTCAGCAGGTAGCCGCCCTCGGCCGTCGCTTCGCCGGACCATTGCGCCTCGAGGTCGGCGCGGCCGAGCCATTCGGCGACCCTGGCGATCGCTTTCTCGTGCCCGGCCTGGTCGAGGCTGGTGTCGAGGGCACCGTTGATCGCCAGAGCCTCGATCAGCGCCGGATCATATTTGCGCGGGGCATAGCGCATCAGCATCCGCATTCGGCGGGCGTGATCGACCAAGGATCGAAGGTCCTTTCCGCTGCGCTGGCCGTCGGCTGTGTCGAGCACCAGTCCCTCGAGGCCGGCATCGACGAGATACTCGTCGAGCGCGGAATCGTCCTTGAGGTAGACCTCGGATCGGCCGCGAGCCACCTTGTAAAGCGGGGGCTGAGCAATGAAGAGGTGCCCGTTCTCGATCAGCTCGGGCATCTGCCGATAGAAGAAGGTCAGAAGAAGCGTCCGGATGTGCGCGCCGTCGACGTCGGCGTCGGTCATCAGGATGATCTTGTGATAGCGCAGCTTCTCGAGGTTGAACTCCTCGCGGCCAATGCCGGTGCCGAGCGCCTGGATCATCGTCCCGATTTCCTTGGACGACAGCATGCGATCGAAGCGCGCGCGCTCGACGTTCAGGATCTTGCCCTTGAGCGGCAGGATCGCCTGGTACTTGCTGTCGCGACCCTGCTTTGCCGAGCCGCCGGCGCTGTCGCCCTCGACGAGGAACAGTTCGGACTTGGCCGGATCGCGTTCCGAGCAATCGTGAAGCTTGCCTGGCAATGACGCGATTCCCATCACCGACTTGCGGCTGGCCTCGCGGGCCTTTCGAGCGGCCTCGCGCGCCGCGGCCGCGTCGATGATTTTCTGGACGATCGTCCGAGAGTGCGCCGGATTTTCCTCGAGCCATTCGGCGAGCTTGTCGGCGATCAGGCTTTCAAGCGGCTGGCGGACTTCCGAAGAAACCAGCTTGTCTTTGGTCTGCGAGCTGAACTTGGGGTCCGGGAGCTTCACCGACACGATGCCGGTCAGTCCTTCGCGCATGTCCTCGCCGGTGAGGCTGATCTTCTCTCTCTTCAGCACGCCGGACTTGTCCGCATAATTGTTGAGCGTGCGGGTCAGGGCCGCCCGGAACGCAGCCAAATGGGTTCCGCCGTCGCGCTGCGGGATATTGTTCGTGAAGCAGAGGACCTGCTCGTAGTAACTGTCGTTCCATTCGAGCGCGACCTCGATGCCGATGTCGTCGCGCTGGCCGGCTACCGAAATCGGGTCGGGAATGAGCGGAGTCTTGGCGCGATCGAGATATTTTACGAAGGCCGCGATGCCGCCCTCGTAGTGCATCTCGACTTCCTTGAGCTCGTCGTGGCGAGCGTCCTGGAGAACGAGCCGAACGCCGGAGTTCAGGAAGGCGAGCTCGCGAAAGCGATGCTCGAGCCGGTCGAAGTCGAAATCGATGATCTTGAAGGTCTCGGGGCTCGGCAGGAAGGTCACTCGGGTGCCGCGCTTGTCGGTCTTCCCGACGACCTTGAGAGGGGCTTCGGCGTCACCGTGCCGGAAGCGCATGTAATGCTCTTCGCCGTCGCGCCAGACAGTCAGGTCGAGCCACTCGGACAGCGCATTGACGACGCTGACGCCGACGCCGTGGAGGCCGCCGGACACCTTGTAGGCATTGTCGTCCGACGTGTTCTCGAACTTACCGCCAGCGTGCAGCTGGGTCATGATGACCTCGGCCGCCGACACGCCTTCTTCCGGGTGAATGCCCGTGGGGATGCCGCGTCCATTGTCTTCGACCGACACCGATCCGTCGGGGTTCAAAGTGACCAGCACCCTGTCGCAATGACCGGCCAGGGCCTCGTCGATCGCGTTGTCGCTGACTTCGAAAACCATGTGGTGAAGGCCCGAACCGTCGTCGGTATCGCCGATGTACATGCCGGGACGCTTGCGCACCGCATCGAGGCCCTTGAGGACCTTGATGCTTTCAGCGCCATAGGAATTGTTGTTGGGGTCGGTTGCCATGATGTCCGGGATAGGGTGAAAAGTCGCAAATGTCTTGACGAAACGCGCGCACGCGCACGCGCGTGAATCCGTCCCAAGCAATATAGGAATTCCCGGCGGATTTTCGAGCTTTCGGACGCGAACGGCCTTGCGCGGAGGTTCCTTATTGTGAAGCTTGCGGCGGCCGTCTTCCACGGGCGGCTGACAAAGGGGGCCAGATGATCCATTCCGCCGCGGCAATTGCCTTCGCATTCGCTGCTCAAGCCGCCTCGGCGCAGCCGCTTCGGCCCGACCAGGCGGAATTCAGAAGCCTCTACCAGGAACTGGTCGAAACCAACACGACGCTGAGCAGCGGCAGCTGTACGCTGGCGGCCGAGCGCATGGCGGCGCGCCTGAAGGCTGCCGGACTGCCCGACGACCAGGTCACCCTGTTCGCCGACCCCGACCACCCCAAGGAGGGCGGATTGGTCGCCTTCTATCCGGGCACTTCGAAAGCGCTCAAGCCGATCCTCGGCATCGCTCACATCGATGTCGTCGAGGCGAAAAGGGACGACTGGGTCCGCGATCCCTTCACGCTGATCGAGGAGGGGGGCTATTTCTACGGTCGCGGAACGCTCGACGACAAAGCCATGGCGGCGATGCTGGTCGACACGCTGATCCGCTTCCAAAAATCGGCATACAAACCGAAGCGCACGGTCAAGATCGCTTTGACCTGCGGCGAGGAAACCAATGGCGCGTTCAATGGCGTCCAATGGCTGGCCGCAAACAAGCGTGACCTGATCGACGCCGAATTCGCGATCAACGAGGGCGGGGGTGGGACGTCCGACGGCAAAGGCAAGGTCGTCGAGCAGGCGATGCAGGTCGGTGAGAAGACGTTCGCCACCTACCGCCTCGAGACCCGGAATCCGGGCGGCCACAGCTCCGTGCCGAGGCCCGACAATGCGATCTATCAACTGGCGCAGGCGCTCGTCCGAATCCAGGCGTACGATTTCCCGCTGGAGATGACCGAAACCACCCGAACCTATTTCCGTAAGGCCGGCGCTGGCCGCAAGGACGCGATCGGTGAAGCGATGGTCGCGCTTGCTTCCAACCCTTCGGACAAGGCGGCCGAAGCTGCCGCCAATAAAGACCCGTTCCTCCATTCCAACCTTCGAACGACGTGCGTGGCGACGATGCTGGATGGCGGGCATGCGAGGAACGCGCTTGCCCAGCGCGCCGGGGCCTATGTGAACTGCCGCATATTTCCCGGACATTCGGTCGAAGCGATTCGAGCCGAGCTCTCAAAGGTCATCGCGGATCCGGGCGTAAGCGTTTCCGCCATCCCGCCGCTTCGGCCCTCGCCCGCGGCGCCCCCGCTCGATCCGAAGGTCATGAAGCCCGCCGAAGCGCTGGCTGCGAGATATTTCCCGGGTGTCCCGGTCGTTCCTTCGATGGCGAACGGCTATACCGACGCGACCTTTCTCGGCGCTGCGGGCATACCGACCTACGGAGTACCGGGCGCCTGGGGTGATCCCGATGGAAATGGGGCGCATGGGTTGAACGAGCGGATCGAAGTCCGCTCGCTCTTCGTCGGCCGCGATTATCTCTACGACCTGATCAAGGCCTACGCGAACTAACCCCGGGCGCGGTTCGGTCCGCCTGGACGGCCGTTTCGGCGACCGCGGAAGGGCCGCTTCGGCTGGCCGCCTTCGGGGCGATGCGCAGCATGCCCATCGGCGCGGTGCGGATGCCGTTGCGGCTGACGATCGCTACGCGGCTGGCCGCTGCGCTGCGGGCCGGCGTTCTGGCGGTCCGAACGCTCCGGGCGATCCTTGTCGGAACGCTGGTTGCGATGGTCACGGCGCTGACCGTCGACGCGACGGTCCGCCTTGAAGCCGTTCGAGTGCTGGCGACGCGGCTGCTGATCAGCCTCTTTGGGAGCAGGCTTGAGCCGCTTCAGCTTGTCGGCCGTCTCGATGAAATTCTCAGGAAGCGGAGCGAGGTCGATCTTCTGCCGAGTCAGCCGCTCGATGTCGCGCAGAAGGCCGCGCTCGTCGTGCGAGCAAAAGGCGATGGCCTTGCCCTCAGCGCCCGCGCGGGCCGTCCGGCCGATCCGGTGGACGTATTGCTCGGGGACCTCTGGAAGATCGTAATTGATGACGTGGCTGACGCCTGGAATGTCGATCCCGCGCGCCGCAATGTCGGTCGCGACCAGCACCGAGACTTCGCCCGAACGAAATTCGCGGAGAGCGCGCTCGCGCTGAGCCTGGCTCTTGTTGCCGTGGATCGCGTTGGCCCGAATGTCGGCAGCGCCGAGCATTCGGACGATCTTGTCGGCGCCGTGCTTGGTGCGACTGAAGACGAGCGTCCGTTCCGTCTCTTCCGCCTGCAGGAAGATGGTCAGCAGCGCGGTCTTCTCCGGCTGGTTGACCAGGACGACCTTCTGCTCGACGCGATCGGCGGTCTTGGCGACCGGGGTCACCGCGACTTCGGCCGGATTGCTGAGATAGCGGTCGGCCAGTTCCTTGATCGCCTTCGGCATGGTCGCCGAGAAAAACAGGGTCTGGCGCTTCTGCGGGACCAGGCTGACGATCCGCTTCAGTGCATGGATGAAGCCGAGGTCGAGCATCTGATCGGCTTCGTCGAGGACAAGGATTTCGAGATCACGGAGGCTGAGCGCGCGCTGATCGATCAGGTCGAGCAGTCGGCCCGGGGTCGCAACGAGCACGTCGAGACCGCGGGCAACGGTACGAACGCTCTTTGAGTTGGGAACGCCGCCGAAGATCACGCCGACGGACAGGTGCATGAAGCGACCATAGGTTTGTGCGCTGGCGGCAATCTGCGAGGCAAGCTCGCGGGTGGGGGCAAGCACCAGCATCCGGATCTGGCCCGGGCGCGGGATGTTGCGGCTGGCCGCCAGACGATCGAGCGAGGGCAGCATGAAGGCCGCCGTCTTGCCGGTGCCGGTCTGGGCAATGCCGAGGAGATCGCGGCCGGTCAGGACCGTCGGGATCGCCTGGTGCTGGATCGGCGTCGCCTGCGAATAATTCTTCGCCGCAAGCGCGTCGAGGAGGGGCTTCGAGAGCCCAAGATTATGAAATGACAATGGTAGTTCCAATATGAAAGGGCCCGCACATCACGTGCAGGTCCAGGGGGTCAAAACAGCGCCCCGCGTGAATTGGAGAGCAAAATCGGTCGAGACGCGGGCCGGGTCCTCGCTTCAGGCGAGACCGTTCACGCCGCTTGTCAGAAGCGCCTCGTGTTGCAGTGCAATATAGAGCGAATTCGCGAAAAGTCTAGATCGGCGCGACGGAGCCGCCTTCGACGTGAAAGCGGCTCGCGTCGCCAACCCCCTCGAACAGGGTCGATTCCGTCGCCGTCATCCACACCTGGCCGCGCCCCTCGAGGCGAGCGAACAGTGCCGCGCGGCGTTTGGGATCGAGGTGCGCAGCGACTTCGTCGAGCAGCAGGATCGGCGGCTCGCCGCGCCGTTCGGTCACGAGTTCCGCATGCGCGAGAACCAGTCCGAGAAGCATCGCCTTCTGCTCCCCAGTGGATGAGCGGGCGGCGTCCATCCGCTTTGCCCGATGACTGACGAGGAGGTCCTGTCGGTGTGGTCCAACCGTCGCGCGACCAGCGGCCGAGTCGCGCCTCCGGCTGCCGCAAAGCTGCTTTGCGAGATCCGCTTGATCCCAGCCAGCGAGCTCGATCGCCGAGCGCGCGAACGCATCGTCGGGAACGCTCTCGAGTCTCTGTCCCAGCTCGGCGACCGTCCGGGCTCTGGCTCCGCCAATCGCCGTTCCATGCTCCGCCATTTGCTGCTCGAGCGCGGCGAGCCACGACGGGTCGGCGGACAAGTCGTCCGCCAGCAGCTTGTTTCTCGAGCGCATCGCCGCTTCGTATCGCGAGGAATGATGGGCATGGCTCGGCTCCAGGGCCAGGACCAGCCGATCGAGAAAGCGCCGGCGATCACCCGCCGAGCCGAGGAACAGACGGTCCATCGCCGGTGTCAGCCAAAGAACCGACAGCCATTCGCTGAGCGAGTTCACGGATGCGGGCGCCGAATTGATCCGAACCTGGCGGCGATCGGGTGCGCCGCGAAGCGTGCCAGTACCGATCTCTACGTCACCGAGTTTCGCTGCGACGCCGAATCCTCCCGCGCCACCGATCTGCGCCATTTCGGACAGGGCCGCCCCTCGCAGCCCGCGTCCCGGGCTGAGCAGGGATACCGCTTCGAGGAGGTTGGTCTTTCCTGCCCCGTTCTCGCCCGACAGGAGGACGAAGCCTCGGCCGAGCTCGATCAGCGCGGACGGATAGGATCGGAAATCGGTGAGGGTGAGGCGGCTGACCGGCACTCGTCCGGCTTAGCCTTTATTGCTCACGGCGGTCGAGAACCTCGAAATGGGCGGCCCGTTCGTCGAAGCGCGACAGCACCGCCCGAGCCGTCGGCGGCACATGGCTGATGCTGTAATCCTCGCCCATGAACGCCTTGATGGAATCGAGGCTGTCGAACCACATCAACGTCTGGAATTCGACCTCGTCGCCGCAGTTGCGCTTCATCAGGTCGATGTGCCGGAAGCCCGGGATCTTCCGCGCTTCGATGCCAGGGATCACCTCGCTGCGAACAATCCGCTCATAGGCGTCCGCGTTTTCCGGCGTCGTCCAGCCGCACCAAAGTCGACAGATCACGATCGCTACTTCTTCGCCACTTCGAATTTGGTGAGGGTCGCGATCATGATCGCCTCGATCTCGGCCTGGAACTCCGGCGCCGGCTCGTTCGCGAAATCCTGCTCAAGTTTCCGTATCGCCGGGCCAAGGGCTGCGACGCTCGTGAAATATGGTTTCCCTGCAAATTCCACCAGCGCCGCCTTGTCGCTCTCATCGACAAGCTTTCTGGTGGCGTCCTGGGCGGCCTTGTGGTCCGCAACGACAGCCGCATAGCTCGTCGGCTTGTCGGGATCCGTAAGGCTTTCCTTGATGGTCGTTCCGGCCGTCGCATTCTGCTGCATCCCGTTGAGCAACTTCTGCCCCGTCGGCGTCCGGTAGAATTTGGTGAGGTCCTCGATGTCTTCGGCATTGAGGCGTTGGGCAATCAGCAGAGCGATCCGCTCCTGATACGAAGGCAGCTGACCTTTCGTGAAGCGAAGGAAAGCGGGCTTCATCTGCCGGATGACCTCTTCGATGAAGCCGGGATATTGGGAATCCAGTTTCTTCAGATCGTCGTTCGAGCGGAAGGCCGGCGCAAGTTCGTTGTCGGCGATCTGGTCGGCCATGCGCATCTGCGAGTCCTCCGAATAGAGGAGGCTCGCCAGCCGGAGCGCCGCGGCCCTTCGTGCGGGGTCGGCATGAGCGTCGTTGGCAACGCCGGCGACGGGCATGATCACCGGCGGAGGCGCCGGAGCCGCCGCCGAAGCGGTGCCGAGCGGACTGAGCGCGAGCCCGATGACGAATTTCGAATGCATCGGCCTCAAGCTTTCGTTGAACTAGACCCGCATCGGCATCAGGACATAGAGCGCCTCGCTCTTGTCATTCTCGCGCAGAAGCGTCGGTGCTGCGGCATCGGCGAGGTGGACCTCGACCGTGTCGCCGTCGATCTCGCCCAAGATGTCGAGCAGGTAGCGGGCGTTGAACCCGATCTCGAGACCATCCGAGCCATAATCGGCGGCAATCTCCTCGGTCGCGGTGCCCGCTTCGGGCGACGTGACCGACAGCGTCACCTTGTCACGGTCGACCATCATCTTGACCGCGCGGGTCTTTTCGCTGGCGATGGTCGAGACGCGATCGACACCCTGGGCGAAGCTCTTCGGGTCGAGCTTTAGCAATTTGTCGTTCGCAGTCGGGATGACTCGGTTGTAATCCGGGAAGGTGCCGTCGATCAGCTTGCTGGTCAGGACCGCGTTGCCGAGGCCGAAGCGGATCTTGGTCGGAGACATCGAGACTTCGACAGTGCCCTCGAGCTCTTCCAGCAGCTTGCGAAGCTCAGCCACGCATTTCCGCGGCACGATCACATCCGGCATCCCGTCCGCGCCGTCCGGCTTTCCGACCGTAACTCGGGCGAGGCGATGACCGTCGGTCGCGGCCGCCTTCAGCTGGTCGTCGGCGATGTGCAGGAAGATGCCCATTAGATAGTAGCGGGTTTCTTCGGTCGAGATCGCGAAGCGCGTCTTGTCGATGATCTGGCGAAGCGTCGCCGCCGGAAGCTCGAAGCGGGTCGGCAGCTCTCCCTCGGCGATCACCGGAAAGTCGTCGCGCGGAAGCGTCGAGAGGTGGAAGCGTGCGCGCCCGGCGGAGAGGTGCATCTTGCCCTCGGCGGCGTTGAGCTCGACCTGACTACCCTCGGGCAGCTTGCGGACAATGTCGAAAAGCGTGTGCGCCGAAACCGTCGTGGCTCCGGGCGTTCCGACATTGGCGGGAACGCTCTCATCGACCTGCAGATCGAGGTCGGTTGCCATCAGTCGGATCGAACCGTCCTCGCGCGCTTCGATCAGCACGTTCGAGAGGATCGGAATGGTATTGCGGCGCTCCACGACCGACTGGACGTGGCTCAGGCTCTTAAGGAGTGTCGCCCGTTCAATCGTCGCCTTCATGCGTCGCCCCTGCCCCCAATCATGACGGTATCACGTCGTTTATAGCGAGCGTTCCGTAGCTTGGAAGCCGGAAAGGAAGCTCCCCTCCGCGAATGGGAGGGGAGGAGAAGAATGTTACTTCTTTCCAGGGGCCGCCTGGGCGCCCGGAGTCAGGACGGCGTCGACGTACTGGACGACGCCGTTCGACCTTTGCTGGTCGCCTTCGACGATCGTCGCCTTGCCGCCCGAGGAGTCGGACAGCACGATCTTGCCGCCGTCCTTGGTCGCCGTGAGCGTCTGCCCGTTCATGGTCTGAATGAGCGCCTTGCCCTTGCCGTTGTCGATCGCCTTCCCGAGGTCGTCGGTCAGAACCGTGCCCGGCAGGATGTGGTAGGTCAGGACTCGGGTCAGCTCAGCGCGGTTCGCCGGCTTGGCCGGATCCTTGAGCGCGCCTTCGACCTTCGCGAAGGCTTCGTCCTTCGGAACGAGCACCGTATACGGACCCGGTCCGGCCAGAGTTCCGTCGAGGCCGGCCGCCTTGGCCGCCTGCGCGAAGCGCCCGTTCTGATCGAGACCGGCGGCAATCGTCTGATCGCCTGCTTTCTTTTGGGCTTCGGCGGGCTGCCCCGGAGTGGAGCTGTTCGCGTCGCCGGCGCCGTTCTGATTGCAACCCGCGGCGAGAAGCGCCAGCGGCGCCACGCCAAGGGCAAGAGTCTTCATGCTCATCGCACTTCCTCATTTTTATTTTGAGAGCGAAACGGCCCCGCAACGCACGCGGGGCCGTTCC
>DASSFK010000220.1:0-13800 GCA_035694565.1 Sphingomicrobium sp. | reverse complement strand
GCTTGTCGATGCCCGCTTCGTGCGCCGGCGCACCGACGAGGAACTCCGGACGTGCAGTGCGAAAGTTCGGCTCGCGCTCGAGGACGACTATCCCGGCAACGGTCCGCGGGCGGTGTTCGTGACGGACATCTTTGAACCGTGCTGGATCTATGCGAGCGCGCCGGTCGCCGGCGCCACACGCATTGCGATCGACGTCGGGCAGATTCCCTTCAATTTCCAGGTCGGTAAAGACGTCGAGCAAATCCGATTCCGGCCGCCCGCAACTCCGGATGGAGAGTTTGAAGTCCGCTCAGGTCGTTGTGACGGCGAGCGCATCGCCGTCCTGCCGTTGGCGACTGCCCGAACCAATCCTGGCGTTACGCGCCTCGTCGCGCCCATCGTCGCGCGCAATGGCAATCAAGACCTCTGCATCACTTATACGGCAACCGGCGTGAACCCGATGTGGGCGTTGGACTCGGTCGAGCTGCTTGCCGAATGAATGAGATCATCCTTCTCGCGCCATGCGGTGGCTGGCTGACGCCGCTCGACGAAGTGCCGGACCCGGTTTTCGCCGAGCGGATGATGGGCGAGGGGCTGGCGATCGACCCCCTCGAGGCAGTGGTTCGGGCGCCGGCCGATGCAATGGTCATCGCCATCCCCGACACCGCTCACGCAGTGACTCTGAAGCTTGCGAACGGCGCAGAGCTGCTCATCCACATCGGTCTCGAAACGGTTGCGCTCAAGGGCGCGGGATTTCGCGCCCTCAGTTCGGCGGGCACGTGGGTCAAGGCGGGCGATCCGCTGATCGAAGTGGATCTCGCGCAGGTCGCGCGGGGCGCGCTGAGCCTCGTCACGCCGATCGTGGTTGCGAACGAAGGGTTCACACTATCGCTCGAACCCTTGTCGCGCCCGGCGCACAGCGGCGATCGCATCGGGACGATCCGCGGCCAAGCTTTGACGGTAGCTGGTGATGGGGACGGAGAGGGTTACGAGCGGACGATCCAGATCAATGCCCCGCACGGACTTCACGCGCGGCCGGCGGCGCGGATCGCGGCGCTGCTCAAGCAGTTTCGAGCCGATGTAATCGTCACTCATGCAGATCGCACAGCGAATGCGAGAAGCACGGTTGCGCTGATGGGTCTCGGCCTGAGGAAAGGCGATACGGTGCGGGTCGCAGGCCGCGGCGAACATGGCCAGGCCGCCGTCGATGCCATGCTCGCGCTCATCGAAGCAGGTTTCGGCGAAGAGAATGATGCCGTGCCCAGACCCGCGCACCTGAAGCGAGCGGGACCCGTTTGCGCGTCGCCGGGGATCGCAGTCGGCACGATCGTCCAGCTTCGCGCTGCGGACCTGCCTGTCCCGCTCGAGGGCGCCGGAATTGCGGAAGAACGGGCGAAGCTCACACAGGCACTGGAGGCGGTTGCATCCTCGCTGGCCGGCGATGGCATCGCGGCCGAACTGGCCGCCGCGCATCGCGAATTGCTCGAGGATCCCGATCTCATCGACCGCGCGAACCGCGAAATCGCCGAAGCGCGAAGCGCTGCCTTTGCCTGGCGTTCCGCGTGCGAAGCTGCGCGCGAAGCGCTCCGCGCCACGGGCGACGATCTCCTGATCGAGCGGGCGGCCGATCTCCTCGACTTGGAGCGCCGGGTGATTGCCGAGATCCTTGGCGGGGAGGCGTCCCCGGCTCGGCCGCTTCCTGCCGACGCGATTGTCGTCGCCAGCGACCTGCTGCCCTCGGAGTTCCTTGCGCTCGATCGCGAACGGCTTGCGGGCATCTGCACAGCCGAAGGCGGCCCGACGTCGCACGTCGCCATCCTCGCCGCTTCGGCGGGAATTCCGATGGTGGTCGCCGCCGGGCCGGCGGTGCTCGAAATTCAGGAAGGCAACACCGCGATCCTCGACGCCGACCGGTGCAGCCTGGAAGCCAAGCCGGACGATGCCCGGCTCGCTGGGACGCGCGCCGAGATTTCCGAGCGCCGTGAAAGACAGGCCGCGGAGGTCCGCGATGCGCAGGCACCCTGTTTCACCGCCGACGGGTTCCGGATCGAGGTCTTTGCCAACCTCGCTTCCGTTGAGGACGCGAAGGCGGCGGTCGAGGCCGGCGCGGAAGGATGCGGCTTGCTGCGAACGGAGTTCCTGGCGCTCGGCCGGGACGGCCCGCCTGACGAGGAGGAGCAAAGGCGGGTCTACGCCGAGATCGCGGCGGGGCTCGGCGGCCGGCCACTGATTATCCGCACGTTCGACATCGGGGCGGACAAGAAGGTGCCGTGGCTGGGCACGAGCGACGAGGAGAATCCGGCGCTCGGCCTTCGCGGGGTTCGCCTCAGCCTCGCACGGCCCGACCTTTTCGCAACCCAGTTGCGCGCAATCCTGCGCGGTGTTCCGGCGTCCCAGCGCCGGATCATGCTGCCGATGATCGCCGATTTGTCGGAACTTCGCGACGCTCGCGCGGCACTCGAAAGGGCGGAGGCGGAAGTCGGCTCACTGGAAAGGACGCCGCTCGGAATCATGGTCGAGACGCCCGCGTCGGCGTTGCTTGCCGACGAGCTGGCTGCCGAGGCCGATTTTCTCTCGGTCGGCACCAATGACCTGACCCAATATGTGCTCGCGGCGGACCGCACCAACGCGGGGGTGTCCGCAATGCTCGATTCATTTCACCCGGCGGTTCTGCGGCTCATGAGTCATGCGGCCAAGGGAGCAGCAACCCATGACCGCTGGCTGGGCGTGTGCGGCGGGATCGCCTCCGATCCGCTCGCTGCGGGAATCCTGATCGGCCTCGGGGTGACGGAGCTTTCCGCAGCCCCGGCGGCCGTTCCCTCCGTCAAGGCTGCCGTGCGCCGCCTTCGCCAGGACGCGTGTCGCGCGCTGGCTGAACGCGCCTGCGCAGCGACCTCTGCGCGCGAGGTTCGAGCGATCGCCACGGAGGCGCTGCAATGAGGCTGCGCGTCGAGAAGCTCCAGCCGCTCGGACGAGCACTGATGCTGCCGATCGCGGTCCTGCCGATCGCCGCGCTTCTGCTTCGGCTGGGCCAGGCGGACATGCTCGACATCCCGTTTGTTGCGGCAGCCGGAAACGCGATTTTCTCCAGCCTGGGCCTGCTGTTCGCAGCAGGCGTGGCAGTAGGCCTCGCACGCGAGAACCATGGCGCTGCGGCGTTGGCCGGCGTTGTCGCTTTTGTCGTTGCGACCGAGGGCGCGAAGGTCCTTCTGCACCTTCCTGCCGACATCGTCTCCACGAGCGAGATTGAGCAGGCTGCCTGGCGGGCCAAGGAAATCTCCAAGCTCAGCGTTCCCGCCGGAATCCTCGCCGGAATCGTCGCCGGGCTACTCTACAATCGCTTCTCGAACATCAAGCTGCCGGACTATCTCGCATTCTTCGCGGGCCGCCGCTTCGTTCCGATCATCGCAGGCTTCGCCGGCATTCTTGGCGCTGTACTGTTCGGCTACGGTTTCCCCTGGTTCGAATCCGGTGTCGACACGCTCAGCCGCTGGGTGGTCAGCGCAGGGCCGGTCGGCCTCTTCCTCTACGGCGTGCTCAACCGCCTGCTGCTGATCACGGGCCTGCACCACATCCTCAACAACATCGCCTGGTTCCTGCTGGGCGATTTCAACGGCGCCACCGGCGACCTCAAGCGTTTCTTCGCGGGTGATCCGACCGCCGGCGGTTTCATGTCCGGCTTCTTCCCGGTGATGATGTTCGGTTTGCCGGCCGCGTGCCTCGCCATGTACCGCAACGCGCTTCCGGAGCGCCGCAAAGCGGTCGGCGGTCTGCTGCTCAGCGTTGCTCTGACTTCGCTGCTCACAGGCGTCACCGAGCCGATCGAATTCACGTTCATCTTCCTCGCGCCGCTGCTGTTCGTCGTGCACGCCATCCTGACCGGCCTGTCGATGGTGATCATGGATGCATTGGGGGTGAAGCTCGGCTTCGGGTTCTCCGCGGGCCTGTTCGACTATGTGCTCAACTACGGCCTCGCGACCCGGCCCCTCCTGCTGCTGCCCGTCGGGGCAGCCTACTTCCTTGTCTATTATGCAACTTTCGACTGGTGCATCCGCCGCTTCAATCTGGCGACTCCTGGGCGCGAGCCGGATGCGGAGGTTGCTGCTCCCGCTGCGATCAGCGGCGATCGGGGCGCACAATTCGTTGCTGCGCTCGGGGGCCGTTCGAATCTGAAGTCCATCGACGCGTGCACGACCCGCCTGCGGCTTACGCTCGGCGATCCCGCGGCCGTGGATGAGCCTGCCCTGCGATCACTGGGTGCGCGGGGGATCGTGCGCCCCGGCGGCGATGCCATGCAGATCGTCGTCGGTCCGATCGCAGACCAGCTCGTCGAAGAAATGCGCGAGGCTTCCACCGTAAAGAAGGATGCGGTCGCAGCAACAACTGCAAAGGCGATAGCTGACGCGCTCGGGGCGGTCCGCATCACGGATATCGGAATCTGCGGAAGCCGCTTGACGGTCTATGTCGACGAACCGTTCAGAATTTCTGCCGTCGATCTCGATCAACTGGACGTTCGTGGATGGGTCGCGGTCGCCGGTGGCGTGCAGATCATCATTGGCCCGAATGCTGGCGCAGTCCGGCGTGAGCTCCGCCTCGGTCGTTAGGCGTAGCCGCGGCCAATGTCTGCTTTCGACCCAAAGCGGACATTAGCGTAGACCTACTTCTGGGAAGCCTATTACCCCTCCGCTGCACGAATCCCTTCGGCGAAGAGGACGCGCTGTTCGTCTTCGACGAAAATCTGACCAACGCGCTCCAGGAGGGGAGCATTGGTGATCTGGCGGTAGGTTCGAAGCGTCCGTCTGGCGTCGTCAATCTGTCCAAGGCACCCGTAAAGCGCTGCGAGCGCGCCGATGCAGTCGGGATTGCGAATATTCGCGCGCGAGAACAGCTCCAGCGCCTCGTCAAGCCGCCTTTGTTGAAATCGAGCGATCGCCATCCAAGCCCGCGCGCCGTCGCCGACTGTCGAAAAGGGTTCGAGCTGTTCGGCCCGTTCCAGGTGCTCCATAGCCTGCGCGGAAACACCGGTCCGCACGTGGATCCAGCCGCTAACCAGCCATCCGTACGCTGCCCCCGGATTGAGCCTGAGAGATCGGTCGATCAAACCGACCGCGCGGTCGGTGGATTGGCTCAAGTCAGGTAGCGCATTGGCCGCCTGAGCCAAAACATATGCATCGTCCCCGCCGAACCTGAGCGCCAAAGCTACCTGTTCGGATCCTTGCGCAATTTGGCCTTCCGGTTCGTCGCTCCAGCTCCACCGAACGATGCGCGCATGCGCTCGGGCCACCATGGCCAGCGCGGCTGCAAACTCGGGCTTTAACTCGATCGCATGCTCGAGAAACTCGAGCGCCTGCAGCGTTTCATCTTTCCTCCAAGCGCGTAACAGCGCCGAGGCGCGCAGATATAGATCGTAGCTTCCCATCTGCCGGGCCGGCAAACTGGATAGGCGCCGCATCTCCGCCTCCTTGACGGCGGGCTCGATCGCAGACGCGACGCCGAAAGCCACCCGGTCCTGAAGAACGAACTCGTCCCCAAGGATTTCATCGATCCGATCCGCCCATATTTCCGCGCCATCGTTCACATCGATCAACTTCAGCACAATCCGGACGTGATCGGCCGCCTTGCGGACGCTTCCCTCTAGCATGTAGCGCACGCCAAGGCGGCGGCCGGCTTCGATCGCTCGTGCGCCTGCGCCACTGGCCGACAACTTGGATCCCCCGGCGACGACAGAGATCGTTCGAAAGCGGGCGAGAGCGGCGACCACGTCCTCGGTCATGCCGTCGACAAAATAGTCTTGGGTTGGGTCGTTGCTCAGGTTTACGAACGGCGCGACGCCCACGCTGGGTTTGGTGGCGGTGTCTGGCGGCTCCCTCGCGACGGCAAGGCCTTCGGCTCGGCGCTCAACTCCAAGAGCCGCAACCCCTTCGATCAATTTGCGCCATCCGGGGTCGTCGTTCGCTCCTGTCCAAGCCGACATGTCGGCGCACTGGATCTGGTCGAAGGGTATCGGCGGCACGATCGGCTCGAACGCAATCTGCACCAGCTTATGGCTTTCGCGCGCACGGTTGGCCTCTGACCTCACCCACTCGGACTTGACCGCATCGGATGACCAGATCACCACGACTGCCTTGGCTTCGTTCAGCCGTTCTTCGATGACGTCCGCATAGGCGCGATGGGCGGGTAGATGCTCATCGCTCCAGATGGCGTAACCGAGCGTGCGCAGAGCCTCGGCGATCCGCTTGGCCTGCACTTCGGTCGATCGCGCATAGGAGATGAAAACGTCGGTCATTCGGCCGCGACCCCCGCCCGAACCCTAACCTCACCGCACACGGGCCACAATGTCCGCTTTCGACCCATTCCTGCCATTAGCGTAGTGTCAGCGTTCGACCCATTGCAGACATTGCAGAGGAGTTGCTAGCTACCCGCGTGAAGGTCGCAGTTGTCATCGCCTTGATCGTTCTCGCTAACTGCGCTCAGCCACCACCCTTGGTTGCTAAATCCACTGTTCCGGCCGTCCAAGCATTGAACGGCGAGGCTTACGGCCTCCTATCTGGGCGGCGGCTTAAGTCTACTATTGTTGGTGCGGAGGTTGCGCCGTCCTACCCTCCAATGGGTACGGATTGGGCGCACCTTTTCCGTTCGGACGGTAGCTATTTCTACTCTGGCGATCGCTCGAGTGCGGAAGGAAAATACAGAATTCGAGAGGATTCCGTCGAGATCATTATTCGCGGATATCCGACCAAAACTTTGTATTTTTTTCGATCCAAGACAAGCCGGTTCCTCATGGGATGGCAAGCAAAGGACGAAGAGTTCGCTACTCGAATAGTCACTGTAAGAAGCAGCGCGTTAGAGGTCGATCCGAACGATCCCTATGCAGGTCGCGACGGTGAGGCGGAAGCACGTCGAGACATAAGGCGCGGAAGACCCTTCAGGCTCTTTTCCTACGCTTATGAGGGCGAGTTTCCACGCTTCGTGACGCCGGGCCTTCTGCACTGTGATCCCGACCAGAATCATTTGAGTACGGAGGCAGTGATCAATGCCACCTTCACCCTGCTAGAGAATGCGGAAATGAGGGAAGACCGCATCTTTTCGGACGAAGAGGGGCGGCGCGCTGCGTCGGCAGTCCGGTTCGGCCAAGCCTACAACCTCGAAATGTGGCGTCAGCGGAAGGGACACATCCTCAAGATTTGCCCCCATGTGCGGCAGAGGGACTAATTCGAAAGGCTGCGTCTTGGACCTAGTGTCTGCTTTCGACCCATTCCCGCCATTAGCGGACGGTCGTAAAGTCGACTGGCGTAACGCCGGGGACCTCGCCGGTTGAGACGCCCTCTCCGTTTATCCAGAGTGGGTCATGCGGTAGACGCTCAAGCTGGTTATCCTCGGTGAACCAGTCGTTGCCCTTACACTTGCGCCACTTAAGCAACTTGCCATCCTGCAAGACGAAAAACGCGACGCCCTCCTCCCCGTCCCGACCGGCTATGAACCAACTGGATATACCGTAGCTGTATTTGCCGCTCGTGAACCGAAGCTGCTGTCCGCCTCCCTTGGTGCCAAGGAGGTCGTATCGGTAAAAGACGTTCGGAGTGTCCCCGTTCTCCCAGATTTCCAGTTCGGTTCGTCGAGGCGTTCCAAAGCGGTAAACTAGGCGACCGCCCTGCGTCGTGAGTTCGACGCGTTTGCTTCCGACCCCGCAAGTCAGATGGAACTCAGGATTTCCATTCGGTCGCGCATACAGCGGACTACCGGCAAGAAGGCTCAAGATTGCAAGAGAGCGAAACGCTGATCGAAACATTAGGAAAGGCTGGCGCGGTTCAACAGCTCGGTCAATGTCCGCTTTCCACCCAAAGCTGCCGTTAGCGTTATGTCCGCTTTCGACCCATCGCGGACATTAAGGACCGAGAATTGCGCTCACAAGGAGCGGTCCCGAGGTTTCACCTGATAGGCAATATCTCGACGACGCCGACGATGGCATGCGACGGCTGACGGAAAGGCATCCCAATGGCAAGCCTCCACCAACATGAGAGTCCCTCCAACTCTCCCACATTCGAGCTCGCCTCGTGTCAGGCCTCCCTCGCGTTCGAACGCACGTTGATAACACTCGACCAATCCTTGATGGGGGCTGTGCGGACGTCGCTGGCACTCATCAGCTTTGGCTTCGCGCTTGTCATTTTCTTCCATCAGTTCAGCGGAGTGATGGGCACCGACCTGCGTGTTCCCGCCCGCAACTTCGGTCTCACCCTTCTGCTGATGGGGACCGCGCTGGTGACGGCCGGGCTGCTCGGGCATCGAAAGCGATACAAGGATCTCAGGTCCAGGATGGACGAGCTCCATCGTCGGAAGTTGCTCATCGAGGCCTGTCCCTATCGACACTCGGCGATTGCCGTCTTCGCTCTGCTACTGCTCTTTGCGGGACTGCTAACGATGATGGGCGTTCTCATCCGTATCGGGCCTTTTGGCTAACGTCCAATGTCAGCTTTCCACCCATTCCTGCCATTAGCGGAGAGTCCGCTTTCGACCCAAAGCAGACAATCGGCTGACGGCCGCTATGAGCCGCTTCCTGATCTTCATCGATGTGCCTGCCGTTCCTGAAGCTTCCGTCTCGACCGGCCACCTTGCCACCGACGAATAATGAACGGCGCCGCCTGAGCCTCCCGACGCCGTCCGCCCGTTCAGCCGGCTACTGCGCCCGCTGAGCCTGAGGATGCGACGGGTAGGTTGAAAGCCGCTTCTGCGCCACCATCGGGAAGGTGCGGCCGCCGTGGTAGGTTACGGTTCCGCACATCTGGTCGCCCTTGGCCGAGAGCGTGCCGTCGAACAGGACATCGCCCTCGCGGGAGGCAACAACCATGTGGAAGCTGTTGCCCGTCAAGGTGATCCTGCGCAGGACAACGGGCGCGGTCCTCACCGGCGTGAGCGATCCGCCATAGCCGCCGTCGATCAAGCCGATCGACAGAAGCCCGAAACTGGGCGTTCCCTCAACATCCATCAGGAAATCCCAATTGCCGTGGAGGTTCGGAGCCTCGCCGCCCGCCGTAGCGGCTCCGGCGCCGCAGTTCACGGCGATCGACGTTCCGGGCTGGGTAGCAACCGCTGCAGAGGCAGCGAAGGCAGCGGCCAAGGCAAAAGTCATCAAGCATTTCATCTTCATTTCTCCATGTTGGGACAAGCTGGGGGGGCGCGGATCGCGCCGGCGGCGATCGACGTCCGCCTGTCTTCGCCGCATCGACAAGACGGGATTTCGCCAATAGCTTCCGCTTTTTCGCCAATGTGGAAAGCATGCAGTTCACGCAGCGCCAACGGCCTTCATGGGGGAAATGGAGGCCATTGCTGGCCGCGATACCGGTGGGCCTGCTCCTCGGCTTCGCAGGCCCCTTCGGTTCCTACCCGGCCTTCCCAACCGCAACCCGCTACGCATTCTGGCTAGGGCTGACGGCGGCCGGCGTGGTGGCTGCAGTCGCGGCGGACGCCGTGCTGCCCCTAACGAGGCTTCGCGCCGGTGCGATCCGGATCGGAGCCGTCGCTCTGGTCTCCGCGTTGCCGATGACCTTCGTCGTGGCGTGGACCATGTCGCTTGTTCAGCCGGGCCGCTTCTTCACGCCCCAGCAACTGCCGGCCCTGTTCGCGGCGGTCGCGGCCGTTCAACTGCTGGTCGTTTACGCGACGACAACCACCGCGCCCACGGCCGATGGCGCTGAGACACGCGGCCGTGAACCGGCTCACCCGGAACCAGGGGCCGAGGCGATTCCTGCTGCCTTTCCGTCCGCCCTGTTAAGGAGACTGCCGCCGGGGATCGGCAGCGACATAATCGCTCTCGAAACGGAGGATCACTATCTTCGCGTGCATTCGGTCGGAGGGAGCGCCCTGATACTGATGCGGATGGCCGATGCGATAACCTTGCTTGACCCGAAGCTGGGAGCGCAGGTTCATCGCCGTTGGTGGGTCGCCCAAGCAGCGGTCGCGGGCCTACGAACGGAGGGGCAGAAGCTTTTCGTCTGCCTGATCAACCAAACCCTGGTACCGGTCGGCAGGACCTTCTCCGCAGCAGCCAGGGCAAGGTTTGCCCTTGCCCGCAACATCGGCCCGCCAGGTCAGGCTTCAGCCGCTGGCAAGGGGCCCTCCGTCGGCGGCGCCTAGCCGCGCTTATACCGCAAGCTTAGCCCGCCGCTCGCCCGACAGCAGTCGAGGTCGTCCCCCCGGGCCGCACGATATGAATCACGTTCGCCGCTTGCTTCCCCTGCAGGTGGACAGCTCTGAAACGATAGGCGAGCCGACGCCCGGAGCCTTTGGAATGGTCCCAAGCGGCTCACCACCCTCACGAGGTTCCGCTTCCCTGATTGCATTCCTCGAAAGCAGGCGGGCTGCTGACGGCCATGACCCGCCTTCAAGCGAGGCACGGCAATGTCCGCTTTCCACCCATTGCGGACGGTGGGGGTTGTCATCGATTGCCAAACTCTTGGCTCAAGAGCGTGTGCTCGGAAATTGCGCATGGACTAACCGGCAAGCGCTGGTCGACGACCATCTGAAGAAGGGACTAAGGTGAAAACCATCCGCATTGCCTTGTGCGCGGCAGTATTCCTCACGCCGTACCAGGCAACCGCGCGTGAGAGAGCCGATGCGCTCATCCGCCATGCAACAGTAGTGGACGTCGAGCACGCTCGCATCATCGCAGATCAGGCGATTGCGATTGACGGAGACACAATTCGCGCCGTCGGCCCTGACCACTCGATCGCCCACAAATACACTGCAACGCGCACGATCGACGCGACCGGCAAGTTCGTCATGCCTGGCCTATGGGACATGCATGTGCATTTCGGCGGTGAACAGCTGATTGAGGAGAACAAGGATCTACTCCCGCTCTATGTGGCCTTTGGCGTCACGACGGTTCGCGACTGCGCGGAGGACATCAGCTCGTCGGTTCTCGAATGGAGGTCCGGCGTGGCGGAGGGCCGGCTGCTTGGGCCCACGATCTACACGTCCGGGCCGAAGCTCGAAGGACATAAACCCATCTGGAAAGGCACAATCGAGGTAGGAACGCCTGCCGAAGTGGACGCCGCACTCGACCGCTTGCAAGCGATGAAGGTCGACTTCGTAAAGATCACCGACAACACGTTGAAGCCCGATATTTTCCTTTACGCGGTGAAGGCAGCCAAGGCGCGCGGCCTCAAAACCTCGGCGCACACGCCGTACGCCCTGACGATCGAACAAGCCGTCCGCGCCGGTCTCAATTCCGTCGAGCACATCGACTATTTGATCAAGGCGGGTTCACCTCAAGAAGCTTCCATCGGGGCCGAGTATACGGCGAAGGAGCTGACCTATGGTGAGGCCTCGGATAGGTTCGTCGAGACCTTCGACCCGACCTATGCCGCTCAGGAATATCGGCGGCTGGCAGCTCTCGGCGTCTATGTCACGCCGACGCTTAACGAGGGCCGAATCCTTGCCTATCTCGACCGCGAGGATCACTCCCGCGATGGCGCTCTCGCCTACATTGGTCCGGGATTGCGCAAGACCTACGATTGGCGGGTCGAGCGTGCCGCGAAGGCCACCCCAGAAGAGGTCGAGGCGCGACATCGGGAGTATCAACTCAGCCTCAAGGTCCTGCCGATGCTGCGCGACGCTGGAATTCGCATTCTTGCAGGGACAGATGCCGGATATCTCAATAGCTTTGTATATCCCGGAGAAGGTCTTCACGAAGAACTCGAACGTTATGTCGAGGCTGGTCTGACGCCGCAGCAGGCGCTCTACAGCGCTACCATCACTGGTCCAGCCTTCTTGGGGCACGCCGACCGGTACGGCGCGCTAGCAACTGGGAAAGCCGCAGATGTCCTCATTCTCAACGCCAACCCGCTGAACGATTTGAAGGCCACGCGCGAGATTGTTGGCGTAGTGCTACAAGGGAAATGGCTGGATCGGGCCGCGCTCGACAAGCTCCTTTCCGATGTGAAGGCGAAAGCTGCGCGCTGAACGGCCGGGCAATAACCAGTGGCAGCTTTCGACCCTTTCCACCCAAAGCGGACATTTGTGATTGCTGTGAAGGAGTATTGGTGCTTGGGTCGGGGTCGCTGGGACTCGGGGACGGGCATCGTGAAACTGTATCGGATCAACAAGTTGACTCGGCCGGGGGGTGCGGTCGTCAAGAAGAAAGATGTCCTTGCGGCGTCTGACTCGGATGCAGTGCAAAGAGCCGCCGATAGTGACGACTGTCCAGTCTGCGACGTCCTTAAGGACGGGCAGACCGTAGGATCGGTAATCTAAGCGTCATCTTCCTCGCATTCTTTGCGGTGACGGCGCAGCATCTCGTCGGATTCTCCCACTAGACGCTCAGTCTCAGCAATGCTTTTCCGCAGGCTGTCTTGGCTCGACTCGATCTCTGCTGTGTGCTGCTTTCGCCGCTCAGCGCGCTTTTTGGGGTCCGACACAAGGCGTCAACAATCTGCATATGGGTTCGGGCCCACGCTCGCTAGAGAGATCGAGACGTTCTCTTCGGCCCTAAGGCCTCGTGTCCGCCTTCGACCCATCGCAGATATTAGCGGCAGGTCTGCCTTCGACCCAAGTAGACGCTACCTCGCGCCGCAGCTCTCATAAGCCGTGCGTGAGGCGAGACGCTCAGGTTCCGCTTAGCCTCTACGAGCCTTGGCGTCCGCGGCTCAGTTGCCCGCGGATCGCTCCTCCCGGAAAGACGGACGTATGGACGTTCACGTAGTAGTTTTCGGGGTGCTGGACGACGTCCTCGAGCAGCTTGCGATCGAACGGGAATTGGTCGCTCCCTTCGGTGCAGCCTTCGAGATCGATAGGTTCGCCGAAATTGAAGAAACTGATTTTGATCGGGCCCTGTGCGGTGGCCGGCGCATTGTGAATGTGCGCCGCTACCAGGGGATCGAGGTTCGCGAGGCCCACGAGGTTCCAGCACACGCGGCCCTGTCCGACGTTGACGGTCACTTGCGCGGTCCCGCGCCCATCCATGTCCGCAGTCAGACGGCCGCCGTCGAGCTCCGCTTGGCCGGTGAGCGATTTCACGAACTTGCGGCCGCCTTCCGCCACTGGTGCAGCAAGAGTTGCGCCGATCAGTCCTGCGGCTGCCGTAAACGACAAGAGGAGTCGCGTTTTGGGTGTCATGGCATATCTCCCGCCAGGTGCCCCACCCGAAGGCATTATAGCCCATTATTAGGCTAGGCCTCAAATTCGCGTCAAAGTCGTTCGGCAAGGCGTTAGACCGCTCGGTGAGAACCTTTGCTCGCCTCGCGTTCCGCTGAGCCAACGAATCTTAGCTAGTGTCAGCTTTTCACCCAAAGCTGCCATTGGAGTAGCGCCTGCCTTCGACCCATTCCTGCCATTAGCGGAGCGGCTTTCGACCCATTGCGGTCGGTTCGGAGTCAATGTCCGCCTTGCACCCAATCCGGACGCTCTTGGCTGTCATACCTCTAGTCGAGGTTGGGGCGGAGCCATTGCTCCGCCTGCTCCACCGGGATCCTGCGGCGGGCCGAATAGTCCGTAAGCTGATCGCGGCCGATCCGGGCAACTCCGAAATAGTCGCTGTCGCGATGGCCGAAGTAGAAGCCGGACACGGCCGAGGCCGGCCACATGGCGAAGCTTTCGGTCAGCGCCACTCCGCCGGGGGCCCCGCCGAGCATGTCGAACAGGATCGGCTTCAAGCTGTGGTCGGGGCAGGCGGGATAGCCGGGTGCGGGGCGGATTCCCTGGTATTTCTCGCGGATCAGCTCCGCGTTCGAGAAATGCTCCTCGGCATAGCCCCACAGACGGTTGCGGACCTCGGCGTGGAGGACTTCGGCGAAGCTTTCGGCGAGACGGTCGGCGAGCGCCTTCAGC
>DASSFK010000219.1:0-3729 GCA_035694565.1 Sphingomicrobium sp. | reverse complement strand
GCCCTCGATCACCGCTTCGACCGCACATTTGTTCGACAGTTCCGCAAGCGTCTCCGTGTCGGAGCCGGTCTGGTGCGTCGCCAGGCGGTGAGTCCGGTTGGCGATGTCGCGAAGCTCGTTGATGGTCGATTCGGTCAGCTGCGATTGTCCCTGCAGCAGGCGTTCGAGAACGGCCTCTGCGACGGGCGTCACGAATTCGAGGCCGGCGAACTCCTGCGCCCGCCAGACGACGCGGCAATATTGGGTCTCCAGGCCCGCGATGCTCAGCCAAAGCCAGGATTCCGCCGAGGGGACATTGGTTGCCTCGACTCGGCATCCATGCGTCGAAATGTCGATGACACGAACGCCGACGCGGCCGCGGCCCGCTTCGCGCATGGTGGCGCTGAGCCGCAGTGCTGCTCGCTCCGCACGCCTGCGGTCGGGCTGGCCGATCGGTTGTGCAACGGAATGACTCATATCGCCCTCGGCACCAGTCATGATGCAGGAGAGTGAACAAATGGTTTTGAGTGCGACGAATTGAGCGCGAAGGCCGAAATGGAGGAAGCGGCCTGGATCGATTTGGGACCGGTCCGGACCGCTTCCGACCTTGTGACAAGCAAGGGTGAGAAACACCGTGCAGTCTTGCTGAGCCGCGTGGCGAATCTCGATGTTAAGTAAACGTCAATTTAACAGCAATGTCCAGCCAGTGGGTGGCCCCATCTGACGCAGCTTCGCTTGCCGTCCCGCTGCGAATAACCACCTCGCGCCTGTTCTTGCGTCCGTTGCAGCAGGCGCGTGCTCGACACGCGTTAACGCCCTTGGCATGGGCGCGACCTGTGACCCGTTTCTCCTTCATCATCGCGCATACCGACGGCAAGGCGCGCACCGGCACGATCGCAATGGACCGTGGCGAGATCCGTACTCCTGCCTTCATGCCCGTCGGTACAGCCGCGACGGTGAAGGCGATTAAGCCGCAGGACTTGCGGACGTCCGGCGCCGACATCATCCTCGGCAACACCTATCATCTGATGCTTCGACCGGGCGCTGAGCGCGTGGCACGGCTCGGTGGGCTGCATCGCTTCATGGGGTGGGAGCGGCCGATCCTGACCGACAGCGGCGGCTATCAGGTGATGAGCCTTAGAGAACTGACCAAGGTCAGCGAGGAGGGTGTGGCCTTCGCCAGCCACCTGGATGGCAGCCGGCACATGCTTTCTCCAGAGCGATCGATCGAGGTTCAGCGCCTGCTCGATTCCGACATCGTCATGGCCTTCGACCAGCTTGTCCCCGCAACAGCGACCGACGATGAAGCGGCTGCCGCGATGGAGCGCTCGATGCGCTGGGCGAAGCGGTCCCGCGAGGAATTCGATCGCGGCGGTGAGCATGCCGATGGTGCGGCATTGTTCGGAATCCAGCAGGGCGGATTGGACCAGTCGATGCGCAAGGCGTCGGCGGACGCGCTTATCGATGTCGGTTTCGACGGTTATGCGGTTGGCGGCCTCGCGGTGGGTGAGGGGCACGAGGCGATGTGCGCCTGCCTCGATTACGCTCCAGGCCAGCTGCCCGACGACAAGCCTCGCTACCTGATGGGCGTCGGCAAGCCCGACGACATCGTGGAGGCGGTGCGGCGCGGCATCGACATGTTCGACTGCGTCCTTCCGACGCGGTCTGGTAGGACCGGACAGGCGTTCACTGCGGATGGTGCGCTAAACATCCGCAACGCGAAGTTTGCCGAAGATCGGCGGCCGCTCGACCCGGGTTGCCCATGTCCGACCTGTTCGAAGTTCGAGCGCGCCTACGTTCATCATCTGGTGCGCTCAGGTGAAATCCTCGGCGCGATGCTGATGACCGAGCACAACCTCTGGTTCTATCAGCGGCTGATGCAGGGCCTGCGCGATGCAATCGCTGCGCAGCGACTCGACACCTTCGCCGACGAGTTCCTCGTTCGATACCGGAGCGCGCCTGGTTGAGTTGCTGACCGACGAGGCCGCACTCAGGCGGAAGCCGGCTCAACGTCGTCAGCCATGATGCGCGGGCAGGCGGCTTCTATCGGAAGCGCGGTTTCGCAACCGATCGCGACACCGAACGCCCGCACGTCATAGTCGCATTGGAGCATGCGGCGAGGCTGATCACGCGGCTTCCAGCTTGTCCTGCGTACGAAGGTCGAAGTCGCTGGAATCGTGGCGTTCACGCAGCTGTTCGCTAGGATCGCCGCTCGTCTTGTTGACGATACGGCCGCGCTTCACGGCGGGGCGGGCGTCAATCTGTCGAGCCCAGCGCCCGACGTTGCGATAATCGCCGACCGACAGGAACTCGCCCGCGTCCTTGTAGCTGCGGTCGAGCGCGAGCTGGCCGTACCAGGGCCAGATGGCGATATCGGCGATCGTGTAGTCGTTTCCGGCGATGAACTCATTATCGGTTAGACGGCGGTCGAGGACGTCGAGCTGTCGCTTGGTTTCCATCGCATAGCGGTTGATCGCATATTCGAGCTTTTGCGGGGCGTAGGAGAAGAAGTGCCCGAAGCCACCGCCAAGGAAAGGCGCGCTGCCAACCTGCCAGAACAGCCAGGAAAGGGTCTCGGCGCGCAGAGGGCCGGTTCCCGGCAGGAACTCGCCGAATTTCTCGGCGAGATAGACGAGAATTGCACCGGATTCGAAGATGCGCACCGGATCGGGACCGCTGCGGTCAAGAAGGGCCGGGATTTTGGAATTGGGGTTCACGTCGACGAAGGCGCTGCCGAACTGATCGCCCGCGCCGATGTCGATCAGCCACGCGTCATAGTCCGCGCCCTTGTGACCGCGCGCGAGCAATTCCTCGAACATGATCGAGACCTTTTGCCCGTTCGGCGTTCCGAGCGAATAGAGTTGGAAGGGATGCTTCCCGACCGGCAAATCCTTGTCGTGCGTGGGGCCGGCGATCGGCCGGTTAATGTTCGCGAACTGACCGCCGCTCGGCTGGTCCCAGGTCCAGACTTTCGGAGGAATGTACTCGCCCATCTAAAGTCCCTTTCTGCGTAGGGGCCTCAGCTAGGAAGGGGAAAACGCCCCTTCTAGAAACATCTATGTGCCTTAGGCCGCTCCGACCGAAAGGAAAGACGGAAGGGGGCCATTCCAGTCGGGCTTGAGGTCCTCGACCACGGGCGAGCGCTCGCTGACTTCCTCGCGCTCCACTCGCGGCGCCTTCGTCGGGCGCGGCTCGCGCTTGGGTTTTTCGGAACGTGCGGGCTTTTCGGGAGCCTCCGCCTTCTTCGGCTCTTCGGCGCGACCGATCGGCTTTCCGGTCAGCTTCTCGATCGCTGCAACGGCTTCCTTGTCCTCGCGGGTGGCAAGCGTGATCGCGGTTCCGGTTGCGCCGGCGCGGCCGGTTCGGCCGATGCGGTGTATGTAGTCGTCCGGCTGCCAGGGCACGTCGAAGTTGAAGACGTGGCTGACGCCCTTCACGTCGAGCCCGCGGGCGGCAACGTCGGAGGCTACCAGGATATTGATCTCGTCGCGCTTGAACCGCTCGAACTCCGCGATTCGGTCGGACTGGTCCATGTCGCCTTGGATCTGGCCGACGGCGAAGCCGGAGCGCTTGAGGCCGGTCGTCAACTCGCGCACCGTCGACTTGCGGTTGCAGAAGACGATCGCGTTCTTGACGTCTTCGCCGCGAAGCAGGTTGCGAAGCGTGTCGCGCTTCTTGTCGGACGAGACCTGGACCAGCTTCTGCTCGATATTGACATTGGCGGTCGCCGGACGCGCGACCTCGATCCGC
>DASSFK010000218.1:0-3500 GCA_035694565.1 Sphingomicrobium sp. | reverse complement strand
AGGAAGGTCACCGCCTCGCGCCCGTCGATCAGGCGATGGTCGTAGCTGAGCGCCAGATACATCATCGGCCTGGCGACGATCTGGCCGTCCTTGACCACCGGCCGCTCCTCGATCCGGTGCATTCCGAGCACGGCCGACTGCGGCGGGTTGATGATCGGCGTCGACAGCAAGGATCCGAACACTCCGCCGTTGGAGATGGTGAAGGTTCCGCCGGCCATGTCGTCGACGGTCAGGCTACCCTCCTTGGCGCGCTTGCCGAAGTCGGCGATCGACTTCTCGATCTCGGCGAAGCTCATCCGGTCGGCGTTGCGGACGACCGGGACGACGAGGCCTTTCGGCGCCGACACCGCGACCGAGACGTCGAGATAGTCGTGGTAGACGATCTCGTCGCCCTCGATGCTGGCGTTGACCGAAGGGACGTCCTTGGCGGCGAGCGCGACTGCCTTCACGAAGAAGCCCATGAAGCCGAGGCGGATTCCGTGTTTCTTCTCGAACAGGTCCTTGTAGCGGGCGCGGGCGTCGATGACGGCCGACATGTCGACGTCGTTGAACGTCGTCAGCAGGGCCGCCGTGTTCTGCGCCTCCTTCAGGCGATGGGCGATCGTCTGGCGAAGACGGGTCATCTTGACGCGCTCTTCGTGGCGTTCGCCGGCCGCTGCGGCCCTTTCGACCGGTTGCGGCGCTGGAGCCGCGGGCGCCGGAGCGGCCTGCGGAGCCGGAGCGCGCGCTTCGGGCTCATGGACCGGGCCGCCGGCCTTCTGGGCCTCGGCGGCGGCGATCACGTCGTCCTTGGTCAGGCGGCCGTCCTTGCCGGTGCCGCGGATCTTGCTCGGGTCGACATGATGCTCGAGCACCGCCCGGCGCACCGCCGGCGACAGCGTCGTGATCGCATCGCCATCACCGTTCGAAGGCTCGGGCGCGTGTTCGGTGCCGCGAAGCTGCGGATTCTCGCCGGCGCCGGCCGGGTTGGTCGTTGCCGCGGCCGCCTGCGCCGCCGGAGCAGACACGCCCGCGGTCGCATTTTCTTCGACGCGGGCGATCAGGCCGCCGACGGCGACGGTGTCGCCCTCGTTCGCAAGCGTCTCGGTGAGGACGCCCGCGACGGGCGAGGGAACATCGACGCTGACCTTGTCGGTCTCGAGCGTCGCAATGGGTTCGTCCGCCGCGACCGCCTCGCCGGGCTTCTTCAGCCACTGCGCGAGCGTTCCTTCGGTGATGGATTCGCCGAGCGCTGGAACCTTGACCTCGGTGCTCATCTATCTTCTTCCTGATTCCTCATCGGTCCACCAGCGGAGCCCGGTGGCGTCACCGGCGTCCCTGACGATCGTCTCGAGTTGCGTTGCAACTTTTTCGACTTCGGGTCGAGTGTCCGTCTTGCCAAACCAGCGGCGGACGAACGCCTTGCTCGGCTCGATGAAGACGAGCCATTCTCCGTCCTCGTCGTACGAGGCGCACCCCAGCCAGAGCTTGAACGGCTCGGTCGTAAGCGGGATCATCCAGCCCCAGTCTTCCTCGATCACCACCCCGCCCGAATAGCCAAGCGCCCGGAAGCGCCGGTCGAGAAATTCCGCGAGATTCCCGCCGTAGATCGCCGGGTTTATGCTGTTCGGGCCGCCCGCCAGTTGCTGCGACCGGAATTCGAGATGGGTCCGCATCCGAGCCTTAGCCGGCCTTGGCTTTCGGGCGATCACCGGCAATCGCCTGGTGGCCGAGCGCCGCCGCGATCAGGTTCGCCTGTTCCGACGCATGGCGCTTGGCAAGGCCGGTCGCCGGCGAAGCCGAGGAGTCGCGGCCCGCATAGACCGGCCGCATGCCGTTGAAGCCGGCGTCCGCGAGGCATTGCTCGAGCAGGTCCTCGACGAAGAACCAGGCGCCGTTGTTCTTCGGCTCTTCCTGGGCCCAGACCAGGGTTTCCAGCGCCGGCATCGCCTTCAGGCGCTTCACCAGCGGCTCGGACGGGAACGGATAGAGCTGCTCGATGCGGACGACCTCGGTGCCGGGGTCGCCGGCGCCGTCGCGCGCTTCCATCAGCTCGTAGGCGAGCTTGCCGCTGCAAAGGACGAGACGGCTGGTCTCGCCGTCCTTGGGCGGACGAAGGTCGCTGACGATCCGGCGGAAATGGCTCTCGCCGGTGAAATCGCCAAGCGACGACACCGCCAGCTTGTGGCGGAGCAGCGACTTCGGGGTCATCATGATCAGGGGCTTGCGGAAGTCGCGAAGCAGCTGGCGGCGAAGGATATGGAAATAGTTCGCGGGCGTGGTGCAGTTCGCGACCTGCAGATTGTCCTCGGCGCAGAGCTGCAGATAGCGCTCGAGCCTTGCCGAGCTGTGCTCCGGCCCCTGCCCTTCGAAGCCATGCGGGAGCAGCATGACGAGCCCGCTCGCGCGCAGCCATTTGGCTTCGCCCGCGGCGATGAACTGGTCGATGATGCACTGGGCGCCGTTGGCGAAATCGCCGAACTGCGCTTCCCAGCACACCAGGGTGCGCGGGTCGGCGAGCGAATAGCCATATTCGAAGCCGAGCACTCCGAACTCCGACAGCGGAGAATCGCGGACCTCGAACCGGCCGCCCTCGATGTGGGTCAGCGGAATGTATTTCGCGCCGGTTTGCTGATCGACCCAGACCGCGTGCCGCTGGCTGAACGTGCCGCGGCCGCTGTCCTGGCCCGACAGGCGGACGTTATGCTGTTGAGCGATCAGGCTTCCGAACGCGAGCGCTTCGGCGGTCGCCCAGTCGAAGCCCTCCCCGCTTTCGAACATCGCCTTCTTGGCATCGAGGATGCGCTGGAGGGTTTTGTGGACATGGACGTCGCCGGGAACCGTCGTCAGGACCTCGCCGACCTTGCGCAGCTCCTCCTCGGAGATCGCCGTCGCGGTGTTGCGGCGGCCAAGGACGGGCTCGCCGGGCAGGTTCAGCCCGCTCCAGCGGCCCTCGAACCAGTCCGCCTTGTTGGGAAGGTAGGCGGCGGCCGCCTGGAACTCCTCTTCGAGGTGATCGACATAGGTTTTGGTGTGCTCCGTGACCCAATTCGCGTCGATCACTCCCTCATTGACGAGGCGCTGCTCGTAAATGGCGGAAATCGGCGGATGCTTGCGGATCTCCGAATACATCAGGGGCTGGGTGAAGCTCGGCTCGTCGCCCTCGTTGTGGCCGAAGCGCCGGTAGCACCACATGTCGATGACGATGTCGCGGCCGAAGGTCTGGCGGAACTCGGTGGCGAGCTTGCAGCAGAAGGTCACCGCCTCCGGATCGTCGCCATTGACGTGGAGGATCGGCGCCTGGATCGATTTCGCGACGTCGGACGGATAGGGCGAGGAGCGCGCGAACTGCGGGCTGGTCGTGAAGCCGACCTGGTTGTTGATGATGAAGTGGATCGTTCCGCCGGTGCCGTAACCGGGGAGGCCCGAGAAGGCCAGGCATTCGGCGACGATGCCCTGGCCGGCAAACGCCGCGTCGCCGTGAAGCAGGACCGGGAGCACGGTCTTGCCATGCTTGTCCT
>DASSFK010000217.1:0-21584 GCA_035694565.1 Sphingomicrobium sp. | reverse complement strand
GTCGACGAGAAGCTGGCTCGATTGGCTTCCCGGTATCCAGACCCTCCGCAGTTACGAATTGAGCTGGCTCCGCAACGACCTCGTCGCCGGAATCGTGCTTTCGACCATGCTGGTGCCGGTCGGCATCGCCTACGCCACCGCGTCGGGAGTGCCCGCCATCTACGGGCTTTACGCGACCATCGTCCCGCTGCTGGTCTACGCGCTGTTCGGTCCGAGCCGAATCCTGGTCCTGGGACCGGACTCCTCGCTCGCTCCAATCATCCTCGGAGTCGTCATGGCAACCGCCGCCGGCGATCCCGACAAGGCCATTCTCGTCGCGAGCGGAATGGCCGTCGTCGCGGGACTCACCTGCATCCTTGCCGGCATATTCGGTCTCGGCTTCATCACCGAACTCCTCTCCAAGCCCATCCGCTACGGCTACATGAACGGCATCGCACTGGCCGTTCTGATCAGCCAGCTGCCCAAGCTGTTCGGGTTCAAGATCGAGGACGACGGACCGCTCCGCAGTCTCTGGGCAATCGGCAAAGCGATATTCGAGGGCAAGGCCAACTGGACCGGAGCAGCGCTCGGAGCGGCCACGCTTGCCGTCATTCTCATCCTCAAAGGGAGCAAGCGCATTCCCGGAGTCCTGATAGCGGTCGTCGGAGCAACTATCATCGCCGGCGCGCTGCGCTTGTCCGAGACCGCTGGACTGAAGGTGCTCGGTCCGGTGCCTCAGGGGCTTCCCGCCTTCGTCATTCCTTTGGTCGATGTTTCGGACTTGATGACCATCCTGATCGGCGGCGTTGCCGTCGCGATCGTATCCTTCGCCGACACCAGCGTTCTTTCGCGAACCTATGCCGCAAAGACCGGCCAACAAGTGAACCCGAACCAGGAGATGGTCGGTCTCGGCGCCGCCAATCTCGCGGCGGGCTTCTTCCAGGGCTTCCCGATCAGCAGCAGCTCGTCGCGCACACCGGTTGCCGAGGCGGCCGGAGCAAGGACGCAGGTGACCGGTGTCGTCGGTGCACTGATCGTTGCCCTTCTGATCGTCGCCGCCCCGACCCTGTTCAAGAATCTACCGAACGCAGCCCTTGCGGCAGTTGTCATTGCGGCGGCCATCGGCCTGTTCGAGTTCGGCGACCTCGGCCGGATCTACCGAATTCAACGTTGGGAGTTCTGGCTGTCGATCGTCTGCACGGCGGGCGTTGCCGTGTTCGGTGCGATTCCCGGCATCGGATTGGCGATCGGCCTGGCCGTGATCGAATTCCTCTGGGACGGCTGGCGTCCGCACTGGGCGGTGCTCGGCAAGCCGGACAATGTCGAAGGCTATCACGACCTTGCCTTCTACCCGGACGCTCGGCGCATACCGGGGCTGGTCCTCTTCCGCTGGGACGCGCCCCTCTTCTTTGCCAACGCAGAGCTGTTTCACGAGCGCATTGTCGGCGCTATCAAAACGGCTGGCGGGCCGGTTCAGCGCGTCGTCGTTTCAGCGGCCCCGATGACCAGTGTCGACGTGACCTCGGCGGACGCGCTGACCGAGCTCGACGAAATTCTGAAGGGTCGCGGGATCGAGCTCTGCTTTGCGGAGATGAAAGACCCCGTGAAGGACAAGCTGAGGCGGTTCGGACTGTTCGACGAATTCGGCGAGAAGCGCTTCTTCCCGACGATCGATTCGGCAGTCAGCGACTACGTCCGCTCGCACAAGCTCACTTGGAACGACTTGGCCTAGCGCCGCGCTCCGGCGCTCTGCTCCCGCACCTTCGCGAACTCTGACGATGGCAGCCACCGGGGCCAATCCCGGCTGTTCGCGAGCTTCGCGCCAATGGCATAGAACAGGTCTGCCTCCTGAACTGCGCCCCCGAGGTTCCAGTCCGGCGACCAGGCATCGCAGGTCTGGTGGTAGCACTTGCCCGTGAACTCCGAGAGCCAGTGCTCACCCGCCTCGCGTCCGCCGTTTTCCAGGTCGTAAGCTCCGGCCAGCGCCATGTTCAGAAGCACCGGCACGCCGCGCTTGGCGAGCGTGAAATGGTCCGCTCGATAAAAGAGCCCGCGCTCCGGATGCCCTTCTGGAGTGACGTACCTCCCCTGCGACGACGCCGCCTCCGCAAGCAGTCGCTCCATGTCGCTCTGTCCCTTGCCGATCAGGACGACGTCCTTCACGGGGCCCGCAAATTGCAGCGTGTCGAGCGTCAGGTTCGCGACCATCGTCTCATGTGGGTAGAGCGGATGCTGCGCATAATATTCGGAGCCGAGCAGCCCGCGCTCCTCGCTCGTCCAGGCCGCGAAGAGAAGCGTGCGCTCAGGCCGCGGACCGGCCGCGAACTTCCGCGCAATCTCGATCATCGCCGCCAGACCAAGCGCATCATCGGCCGCGCCCGGCCGGATCGTCCGGCCCTGAGCGTCGGCAGGTCCGATACCATAGGCATCCCAATGCCCCCCGTAACTGAGGGTTTCGTTGGGATATCTGGAGCCCGTCAGCTTGCCGATGACGTTGCGGCTGGTGATCCGCTCGAGATCCACCGGAACATTCGCGAAGAAGGTCGCCTTGAGATCGACCGGCCTGAATTCGGCAGTCCGAGCCTTCCGCCGCAAATCCGAAAGGTCGTAACCCGAGCGCTTGAACATTTCCGTCGCGACGGATCCCTGGATCCAGCCCTGCAGAAGGACCGGCTGCTGTGCCTCGGGCGGGAGCACGATGTTGAAATTCTCGCCGGCGGCGCTCTGCACGACGTTCCAGCCGTAACCCGCGCCGGGCGTGTCGTGGACGATCAGCGCCCCGATCGCTCCGCGCCGAGCGGCTTCCTCGAACTTGTAGACCCAGCGGCCGTAGAAGGTCATCGTCTGACCACCGAACTTGCCCGCGACCGGCTCGCCGGCCGCCGCCTCGAAGTCCGGGTCATTGACCAGGAACACCGCGACCTTGCCCTTCAGGTCAACGCCTTTGAAGTCGTCCCATCCGCGTTCCGGCGCCGTCACGCCGTAACCGACGAACACCATCGGCGCGTTGGCGATCTTCGCCTGGTCGACCGCCCGAACGGTGCTCAGGTAAATGTCATCGGGGAAACGAAGCGGGAGCGTCTTGCCGTTCTGCGACACCGAGAAGCTCATCGGCGCCTGAAGCTTGGTGCGGATCATCGGCACGGTCTGGGTCCAGCCGCCATTCTCGCCGCCTGGCTCCATCCCGGCCGCTTTGAACTGGTCGATCAGATAGGCGATCGTCTTTTCCTCGCCCGGGCCGCCCATCGACCGCCCCTGGAACTCATCCGAAGCAAGCACTCGCGTGATCTCGGACATTCGCTCGGCGCTGATCTGCGGAACGGGTGCAGGAATTTCGGGAGGACCGTTGTGATCGGCCGGCAGGCCCGGGGGCGGTGCCGAAGCACAGGCGCACAAAGCCAATGCAAACAGGAGCGCCGGAGCGAGCCGCCCAATCTTCATTCGTCACTTCCCTCGAGCGATGCGCAAGACAACGGCCGGGGCCTTAATCGGTTCGGCCGTTGCCTGCTACCAACGGGGAAGGTCTAGCTAATCGTTGTTGGGCTCGGACATTTCCTCGGCGCGCTCGAGTTCCGCCTCGGCCTTGGCGAGCCCGGCCTGGGCAGCGGCCATCGCGGCGTTGATCGTCGCCGGATCGACCGATGCCATCGCCTGGCGCGTGATTGCTTCGACGTCGATCGCCTCGACCGCCTTGAGAGACGCGCGGACGGTCGCCTTGAGCTGCTCAGGGTCCTGACCCGAACGGCGAAGCTCGGCCGAATGGGAGTCGATCTCGCGCATCGCCTGATCAACCTCAACGCGGGCCTCAGCCATCTCGCGGCGCATGTCCTCGCTGTTGATCTTGGCTTCGTTCATTGCCTCACGAACCTCGCGTTGGATTTCTTCCTGGTTGATCTTGGAAAGCTCCGCCCGCGCTTCGGCGAGGGAGCGGCGGACTTCCGCCTTCTCCGCCGGGCTAAGGTCCTTCCACTGCCTCGTCCTGCCGTTGATGGTGACCATTCCGGCCTCGTCGATGTTGAGATTGGAGTGATGGTTCGAAGCGACCGGAGCGACCGGCGCCGGTGCCGCGACCTGTGCGACCGCCGCGACCGGAGCCGCCGGTGCAACGCCGCTTGATTTGGGCGCGGCCGGCGCGCTCGCCTGCAGCATCGGGACGTCGATGTACTGGATCGCCCGAGTCGCGGTCAGCGGAAGGGCAAGCGCAATTCCGGCGAGGACCATCATCCGGCCCGTCATTCGGCGGCCGGCGGTGGGAATGCTGAGCATGGACTTCAATCTCCTGTGAAGCGTGTTGCGACGTTCGAGCGCGCTGGCAAACAGCAGCGCCCGCCCCGATGTGGCTTTCGCGATGGCCCGGCCGTAATCGGACGGGTCGCTTGCTCCGACAGTCTCCAGCACCCGCGCGTCGCACGCCGCTTCCTGGTCGAAGCGAAACGCCGCGTGCGCGATCCACGCGATGGGGTTGAACCATTGCAGGCAGAGCAGGGTGAAGGCGAAAAGATTGGCGACAAGGTCGCCCGAGCGATGGTGAGCGACTTCGTGCTCGAGAGCGAGACGGCGCTCATGTTCGGCATAGATGAGCTCGAAATCGGCGGAGACCGCAATCACGCGATCAAGGATCCCGAACGCGAGCGGCCCGCTGACTTCGCGAGTCTGGATAAGCCGGATGGAGCCAATGCGGCCAAGATCGGTGGCACTTTCCAAGATCGCTGCTCGCTCCGACCGGAAGGCGAGGATCCGAGCCGCGAACAGTCCGGCCGCAACTCCTAGCCACAATACCATCAGGATGGTCGGCCATCCTCCGGCCTGCTCGATCAGCGAAGGCTCGGTCTGCGCGACGCTGCTGAGCAGCAGCGGCTCGGCCATCGTCTGCGAGCTGAACATCTGCGGAGACACGGCGGATCCGACCGGTCGCTCGATGGTCTGGGTCAGCGTCGGCATCAACAGCCGCGCCGCCGGGATCAGCCACAGGCCGTAGGCGACGCGAGCTCCGAAATTCCGGCGCACGGGCTCGCGGATCATCAGGACAAGGACGATCAGTCCGGAAGTGGCAAGAAGAGTACCAAGCAGCCAGTCCGTCACGACTTTAGCTCCTTCAACAGGGCCTCGATTGCGGCAATGTCTTCCTCGTCGAGCGCATCTTCCTCGGCGAGGCGAGCGACCAGCGGCGATAGACGGCCGCCGAACAGCCGTTCGACGAACCGCCGCGACTCGCTTCCGACATAGGCCTCGCGCTTGATCGCCGGGGAATAGAGGAAGCGGCGTCCATCCTCGCGGTGCTTGATGGCGCCCTTGACGACGAGCCGCGAGAGCATCGTCTTGATCGTCGCAAGCGACCAGCCACGCTCCTCGACACGCTCGGCGACGTCGGCGGACGTGAGCGCCTCATCGGCAGCCCACAGCACCTCCATGAGTTCGAGTTCGGCGTCGCTTATGCGCTTGTCTATCGGCATCTCGACTACATCTGTAAACGAGTCGATTACAGTTGTAAACGGTAATGATCCGGCGAGTCCCCGACTATGCGTCCAACACCGACACGCGGCGTCATCCACTGGTCGATGATGGGCCAAGATTGATTCATTCCGGGACAGTCGTTGCGGCAGGGACTCATCCACAGGATATTTGCTTCACATCAAATTTACCCGCTTGCGTCCCACGCCAGTTGAGGCACAATAGGTTGTAGCGCAATGGGGGGAACACCCAATTACTGGTGTCCGGCGCCGGAATATGCTATTCCGGTGACCGACCCGACTCGTCCCCGATTTCCACAGGGGACGGAGGTGAAAAAACCCTCCCGAGCGTCGAAAACGGCTAGGATGCCGGGGTATGGCTCCGAGTCGAACAATTGGGGAACAAGCGGCTCCTGAAGGAGTCGATAGCGGACGGGGAAGCGTAATGGATTTTTCAACCGGTTCAGAAGTCCCGAGCGACGATACGGCGACTGCAGTCCGCACCAGCAAGACCGTCGATGCGCGAGCCTTCGAGGTAACGACCGAAGAGTCCCGCGACGCCCTGCTGACCGAGTTCGGCAAGGAAACCCTGAAGGACCGTTACCTGCTCCCCGGCGAGGGCAACCAGGATCTCTTCGCGCGCGTCGCGGCCGCCTATGCGGACGATGCCGCTCACGCGCAGCGCATCTACGACTATATCTCGAAGCTCTGGTTCATGCCGGCCACGCCTGTTCTATCGAACGGCGGCACCGGCCGCGGGCTTCCGATCAGCTGCTATCTCAACAGCGTTTCCGATAGCCTCGACGGAATCGTCGGCACCTGGAACGAGAACGTCTGGCTCGCCTCGCGCGGTGGCGGCATCGGCACCTATTGGGGAAGCGTCCGCGGCATCGGCGAGCCGGTCGGCCTCAACGGCAAGACCAGCGGAATCATCCCGTTCGTTCGAGTGATGGACAGCCTGACCCTCGCGATTTCGCAAGGCTCGTTGCGCCGGGGTTCGGCCGCCTGCTACCTCGACATCAATCACCCGGAGATCGAGGAATTCCTCGAAATCCGCAAACCCTCCGGCGACTTCAACCGCAAGGCATTGAACCTGCACCACGGCGTGCTCGTCACCGACGAGTTTATGGAAGCGGTCCGTGAAGGCGCCGAGTTCGAGTTGAAGAGCCCGAAGGACGGCAGCGTCCGCGGCAAGGTCGATGCCCGCGCCCTGTTCCAGAAGCTGGTGGAAACCCGCCTAGCGACGGGCGAACCGTACATCATCTTCATCGACGCCGTGAACAAGACGATGCCGAAGCATCACCGCGATCTCGGGCTCAAGGTCTCGACCTCGAACCTCTGCTCGGAAATCACCCTTCCGACCGGCAAGGACCATTTGGGCGTCGACCGCACCGCCGTCTGCTGTCTCAGTTCGCTGAATCTCGAGACCTGGGACGAGTGGAACAAGGACAAGGTCTTCATCGAGGACGTAATGCGCTTCCTCGACAACGTGCTCAGCGACTACATCGCCCGCGCACCGGACGAGATGGCGCGCGCCAAATATTCGGCCGATCGCGAGCGCAGCGTCGGCCTCGGGGTCATGGGCTTCCACTCCTTCCTCCAGGCCCGCAGCATCCCGTTCGAGGGCGCGATGGCGAAGTCGTGGAACATGAAGATCTTCAAGCACATCCGTGCTCAGGTCGACGAGGCCTCGATGATGCTCGCCAAGGAGCGCGGGCCGTGCCCCGACGCCGCCGACATGGGCGTGATGGAGCGCTTCAGCTGCAAGATGGCGATCGCTCCGACCGCGTCGATCTCGATCATCTGCGGCGGCACCTCGGCCTGCATCGAGCCGATCCCGGCCAACGTCTATACCCACAAGACCCTGTCGGGCTCCTTCTCGATCCGCAACCCGCACCTCGAAAGGCTCTTGAAGGACAAGGCCAAGGACACCGACAAGGTGTGGAACTCGATCCTCGAGCAGGGCGGTTCGGTCCAGCACCTCGACTTCCTGAGCCAGGAAGAAAAGGACGTGTTCAAGACCAGCTTCGAGATCGATCAGCGCTGGCTGCTCGAGCTCGCGGGCGACCGCACGCCGTTCATCGACCAGGCGCAGTCGCTGAACCTCTTCATCCCGGCCGACTGCGACAAGTGGGACCTTCTGATGCTCCACTTCCGCGCATGGGAGCTCGGCATCAAGTCGCTCTACTATCTGCGTTCCAAGTCGGTGCAGCGCGCCGGTTTCGCCGGCGGGGTCGAGGCGGACAACACGCCCGAACTTCGCGAAATCCAGGTCACCTCGACCACGGACTATGACGAATGTCTGGCCTGCCAGTAATGTTTCGCGAGCAGGGATGTTCGGCGCTTGCGGTCCTCGTCGGAGGACTGCTGCTGGCGGTCGCCCTCTTCGGCTACCCGCAATACCGCGTCTATTCGCAGCGGCTCGCCGGCGAAGCGGCGCTGGCGGAGGCGCAGTCCTCGCGCCAGGTCGCCATCCTCGAAGCGCGCGCCAAGCGGGAAAGCGCCGTCTCCCTGGCCGAGGCCGAAGTGCTTCGCGCGGAGGGCGCCGCCAAGGCGAACCGCATCCTCCAGGACAGCCTCGGCGGCCCCGAAGGCTATCTCCGTTACCTGCAGATCCAGGCGCTGGAGGAAAGCAAGGCCAACCTCATCTACGTTCCGACCGAGGCCGGGCTTCCAGTCACCGAGGCCAACCGGTTGGCGCCGGCGAGGGGCGACCAATGATTGCCCCGCGGACGCGCAAGGTGGTAACGATCGCCGGCTCCGTCGTCGGCGGCCTGATCCTGCTCGACCTGATCGGCTTCGTCGCGACCGTCTATTTCAGCGCGGAGCTGATGCAGTATGCGCAGCGCGCCGGCGTCGGAGGGCTGCTCCAGCGATGACGACGCAGCAGATCATCGAACTTGTTGTCGCGGTCGCGCTGATCGTGCTGGGCGTCTTGCAGTACCGCAGGCGCTCCGCCGAAGGCGAGCAGTACGGCAGCCAGAGCGCGGTGATCCTGTTCATCATCGCGGCGCTGCTGCTGATCCACGGGTTCGGACTGCTCCATTATCGCCCGTCGCCATCGGAGCTCGGCCAGTGACCGCGCTCACCAAGTTTTACAGTCCCCGGGTGGGGGAAAGAGGCCGGAGCCCGCGCGGCGGGGTGTCGTGCGCGCTCCGGTCTCGATACGCGGCGCTTGCCGCCGGCGCCCTCGCCCTCTCCGCCTGTGCCGCAACGCAGGACAGCGCCGCCGTCGCACCGTCCGCGCCCGGCTTCCTGCTCGGCGTCTGGCACGGCTTCATCTTCCCGGTCGCTTGGCTGGTCTCGCTCGTCACCGACAAAGTCGCGATCTACGCCGTCCCGAACAACGGCGGCTGGTACGACTTCGGCTATTTCCTCGGGATCGTCGTGTTCGGAGTCGGCGCCCGCAAGGGCGGCCGAGTCATCTACCGGGACCGCAACGTCATCGACGTGAAGGCCAAACGCGTCGAGGACATCGGCTGATGAGCTGGTTCGCAATCTGCGCGGGTTCCGCTCTGGTCGTCCTGGCCGTCATTGGCTTCATGGGGAAGATCACCGGAAGCATCAGGGTCTCACGACCGAACGCCGTCGTCATCGGTTTCATCGGCTTGCTTTTCCTGTTCCTCGGCGGTGCGCTGGAGGGCGCGCAGTGAGCAGCCACCGCAACCCCGTTCTGTTTCCGGAGCACGCGTATATGGGCTACCGCGACAAGTACCGCATCGACCTTTCCGGCCGCGACCGGCCGCCGACCAGGCTCGAATGGGTTGCCGCCGGCGCCCTGATCCTGATGGGTGCTCTGATGATGCTTCGCGGCATCATGGGCGAGTCGAGTCCGGGCTTGCTCAAGCTGATGGACATGTGGCCGATCGCCGCATCGGAGCTTGTGTTCGCCTGGCTCTTCTGGCTGCGCGCCCGGAACCATTCGGCGGACGAACGCTATTCGCCGCGCTCGCTGCGCCTCACCGCCTTGCTTTTTGCCTTTCTCGCGGCGGCGACCGTCGCCGTCAGCTTTCTGAATTTCTAAGGAGCGAACTGATGCCCCTTCTGCAAGCGTCCAAGACCTACAAGCCGTTCGAATACCCCTGGGCGTTCGAATATTGGAAGCGTCAGCAGCAAATCCACTGGATGCCGGAGGAAGTGCCGCTCGGCGAAGACTGCCGCGACTGGGCGCAGAAGCTCACCGACCACGAGCGCAACCTGCTGACGCAGATCTTCCGCTTCTTCACCCAGGCCGACGTCGAAGTGCAGGACTGCTACCACGACAAGTACGGCCGCGTGTTCAAGCCCACCGAGATCAAGATGATGCTGACCGCCTTCTCCAACATGGAGACGGTGCACATCGCCGCTTACTCGCACCTGCTCGACACGATCGGCATGCCGGAGAGCGAGTACAGCGCCTTCCTCCAGTACAAGGAGATGAAGGACAAGCACGACTATCTGCAGCACTTCGGCGTCGACACGGACGAGGACATTGCCAAGACGCTTGCGATGTTCGGCGGCTTCACCGAGGGGCTCCAGTTGTTCGCCAGCTTCGCGATGCTGATGAACTTCCCGCGCTTCAACAAGATGAAGGGCATGGGCCAGATCGTCAGCTGGTCGGTCCGCGATGAGAGCCTTCATTGCGAAGGCATCGTCCGCCTGTTCCACGCCTTCACGAAGGAGCGGAACTGCCTGACCAAGTCGGTGAAGGAAGAAATCATCGACGCCTGCCAGAAGACGGTTCGACTGGAAGATGCGTTCATCGACCTGGCGTTCGAAATGGGCCCGGTCGAAGGCATGACGCCCAAGCAGATCAAGAAGTACATCCGCTACATCGCCGACTGGCGCTTGGGCCAGCTGGGCTTCGGGCCGATCTACATGGTCGACGAGCACCCGCTCCCCTGGCTCGCACCGCTGTTGAACGGCGTCGAGCATGCCAACTTCTTCGAAACCCGGGCCACGGAATATTCGAAGGCGGCGACGCGCGGAAACTGGAACGAGGTGTGGGACAATTTCGATCGCCGGCAGAAAGCAAAGGCAGCGGCGAACGACGGGTTCTCAGGCGGAGCGACTGAGGCGAACGCTGACGACGGCGAGGGGACCGGCGACATGTTCGAGAAGGCGGGAGTGGCTGCGGAGTAGTTCTCCGCGTCACGGAGCTTCTCGACCTCCGGATCCTCACAAGACGCAACAAGCCGCCTCGGACGCCGCTCGCCGGAACCTGCAGAACTCCGGCGGGGGCGAACTTGATGTTAAGGTCGAACGGGTTCCGCTTCGCCTACCCGCCAGCAGGACTATCTCTGCAGGGAGCTGCAGCGCGGCGTACCGCTCGAAATTATCGGACGATTGACGGAGCCCGTCCCAACATAACTTGCGGGCGCAATGTCGCTACGCTTGGTGCCTCAAGACCTTCTCCATCGCCTTGCCCTTGGCCAGCTCGTCAACGAGCTTGTCGAGGTAGCGGATTTCGCGTGTCAGCGGCTCCTGGATCTCCTCGACCCGCTGGCCGCAAATCAGGCCTTTGATCTGCTCACGCGCGGGATTGAGTCTGGGGGCCTTGGCGAAAAAGGTCTCGAAGTCAGTCGCTTGTCCGATCTCGGCCTCCAGCCCTTTCTGTGAGTAACCGGTCAGCCAGCGGATGACCTCGTCGAGCTCCGCCTTCGTCCGCCCCTTCGCCTCCACCTTGCGAATGTACTGCGGGTACACGCTGGCGAAGGCCATGCGATAAACCCTGTCCCAGTTGCTGCCAGCCATTTTGTGAGGCTCCGTCGTCGCTAAGCGGACGAGACTAGGGGCAAGCCGTCACGATGTGAATTTTCGACTGTCCTCGAGCTGCGCTGCGCCTGCCGCCTCAGCCCAGATTGACTTCGACGTTGTAGTCGCTGGGGGACCAGCCCGAGTAGGTGCTGATGCCGAGCATGACGATGAAAAGGGCGATTGCGAATGCGATGACGCCAATGACCACCGTCTGGGTGTCGCGATCCTCCGGATCCTTGACTTCGACCTTCTTCACGACCGGCGGGGGCTCGCGGCGGATCTTCGACACGCGCGCGGGCGATGCCAGGTTGACGGATTGCTTACCGGATTTGAGTGGAGCGGCCATGCCTCGATGATTACGCCGGCGTGGTTATCATCGGGTTAGCGATCAGTCCGCAGGTCGCGGAATCGCTTTACGGCTCGGCAACTCCTGTTGTGCGAGAATTCGAGCATGGGTGTGAGGGAGTTGATCTTCGGCGCGGTCGCGATCGGTTGCGTGGCCGGCTATGCCTGGTCCTCCTTTCCGAACGGGTTTTCCTGGTCCGACCCTCCCGTCGAGCCCGCCGAGAAGGCCACGATTCCGCTTCTTGAACTCCCACCAAGCGAAGCCGAAGCGGAGGCGGATAGCGCCTGGCTGGCCGGGAGCAATTCGCTCGCCTCCCGGGAAGCGAGCGCAACAGCAGCGCGGTCAGTCGAACGACGTATCTTCTATTCCGGCTGCAATGAAGTTCGCGCCGCCGGGAAGGCACCGCTCTACGCCGGCCAGCCTGGCTACCGCATCGAGATGGACGGCGACGGAGACGGCATCGCCTGCGAACCCTTTCGGAGCAGAGGCTAGAAACAGCTATCCGAATGCAATTGGATGTGTGGGATTCGAGCGCGGCGATTAAGCGCTCGTTCCAGCTTCCCAAGACGGTGAAGGTTTAGGAGCTACGCCCTCCGGCGCTTCTGCTTCGATTTGGCGAACAGGGCCGCTTCGTTCTTGATCCGCGCCCGCTCCTTGACCTCGGCGGTGTCGCAGCCGTGCTTGGAATTGCAGCGGATATGGGTGAGGCAAAGGTTGTCGAGATCCTCACTGCCGCCGGCCGAGCCGGCAACGATCTCCTCGATCTTCGGCATCGACTCATGGCCGTCCGGAAGATCGAAGCGCATCGGCCGTTTGCAGCGCTTGCAATTGTCACCGTCGCGCCTGCGAAGAGCCGCCAGCCGCTGGGCGTTCTGCTCACGCCTGAACTTCCACGGGTTCACATATTTGATGATGATCGAGCGGCTCATGACGCCATCCATAACCCCGCTTCGCTTACCGACCGGTTAGCGAAGCGGCTTCAATTAATGGGTTCGGAATGGCACTTATCGTGTCGTCGGAGAGGCGACGGAACCACGGGCCTGATCATGGGCGCCAGCCTCGGCGCGCTCATCGGCGGAGCCGCCGGCGCCGCGCTCGGCCGCGAGATCACGCGCGGCAGCCTTCGATGCGACCAAAATCTACCTGGTCGCGGGAGTTGGGGCGGTGCCGGTCTGGACCGGTGCCGCCTTTGCCTTGAGCGCAGCGGCCTGTTCGGCCTCGCGCACTTCACGCGCGTGCTTGGCCTCGAGGTAGAGCTGATATTCGTCAGGCTGCGGATCGGTGATGAACATCTCGCCGACATTCTCGCCCTTCACCGCTTTCTCGATCATGGTTGCGGCGGTTACTGCGGCGGCGAGCAGGTTGATCCCCGCTCCGTCGCGACAGCCCATCGGACCGACGGTTTCGCAGCTTCTGTCGACCAGCCGCTCGGGACGCCTTGGCCGCGTGTGGTTCTTCTTGGCGCGCTGGGCTTCAAGAACATCGGGGTCGATTCGATAGCCGTCGACGCGTGGAGCGCAGACCACGATTTCCCGGGTGGTGTCCGGATTTACATCCTTGGGCTCGGTCGTCTTGCAAGGATCGGGAGCCGAGGCGAGCACCGCTTTTGGTTTGGGTTCTGGCGGAGCCACGGGTCCATAGCTCGAGGAATGCGCCTCCGCCGGAGCGAGGACCGGCGCGGTGGCGGCAGGCGCCGGTGCCGCGGCCTGGGCCGCAACCAGCATGATCATCGGCAGGCCGCTCATCATTACGCCATGCTGCTCCAGCGATACGGGCGCAAGCAATGCTCCGGCGAAGATGAACAGAAGTTGCACCCGTCGCAGCCGCCGACCGCATTGTCACAACCGCCTTGAATCGTTCCACGACCGTTCTAGTTCGCCTTTGCTCCAACCCCGCCGCCAAGGAACCACAGATGGTCGAAGCAACTCGCCTGGACATGAACAAGGTGTCACCCGAGGCCTATCGTCACCTTCTCCAGCTCGAAGGCCTGATTTCGCAGAAGATCGAGCTAACACTCTACCATCTGATCAAGCTTAGGGCCTCGCAGATCAACGGCTGCGCCTACTGCATCGCGATGCATACGGATGAAGCACTCAGGGCCGGCGAAAAGCCGGAGCGCCTGACCCTGCTCGACGCGTGGGAGGAGTCTCCGGTTTACACCGACAAGGAACGGGCCGTGCTCGCCTGGGTCGAAGAGCTGACACTGATCGCCGACAGCGGCGCTTCGAGCGAAAGCTACGAGGCTCTGAAAGCGCATTTCAGCGACGAGGAAATCGGCTGGCTGATCCTTGCCGCAGTGCAGATCAACAGTTGGAACCGAATCGCCATCTCGACCCGCTCCCAATATGACCGCGCTCTGTTCGCAGGGGGCACAGCCCACGCTGAGAAGACGCCCGAGCCCGCCTGACAAGCGTCTCGAACTGGGACTGGCGGTTCGTGCATTTCCCCAATGCAACCGCCGTGCCCCGAGAGTATTTTGAGAAGGTCTGGGTGAGCAGAAGGAGTAAAGCGACATGCGCGCTTTGTTGCTTGCGGCTGCGGCATCGCTGACCGCCATCATCCTGCCAGTTACACCCGCCCAGGCGCTTGATCCGGCGGGGATGGGCTTCGCGTCCAACAGCGCCAGTGGAGTGACCGTTCATCGCGGCGGCGGCTTCAACCATCGCCGCGGTGGCTTCACCATCGGCGACCGGGATCGCAATCGCCGTACCCGCAGCGAGGTGGAGATGGTCACCTACGGCGGCGAATGGGCGCTCTACAACAACCGCAGCTGGGAATCGGACAGCTACAACGACTGGTGGCACGACCAGCCGTGGCGGAGCTATCCGAAATGGGTTTCGACCAACCAGAATTGCGAGCGCATGTGGTGGTCGGGCGGCGGCTGGCGCTGCTAGGCCTCAACACCGGCCGGGCCTGAAATCGCGGATCGGCTTCAGGACTCTGAAGCTTTCCTTCAGCGGCTTGTGGCCGAGCGGCGGCCAGTCGATCGCTTCCTCCCTGCACTTCGTATCGGGGAACCGATCAAGAAGGTCGCGGATCAGCGTCAGGCGCCCAAGCCTCTGGTCGTTGAAATCAACCAGGGTCCAGGGTGCCCAGTCCGTGTGGGTCGCTTTCAGCATCGCCTCGCGGGCCCTGGTGTAATCGGCGTACTTGGTGCGAGCCGCCTGATCGATCGGCGACAGCTTCCACCGCTTCAACGGATCCTCGATCCGCTCGGCGAACCGCTGCTCCTGTTCGTCCTGGTCGCATGTCAGCCAATATTTGAAGAGCAGAATGCCGTCGTCGGTCAGCATCTTTTCGAACTGCGGAACGGCCTTCAGGAAGGCATCGACTTGATCATTGGTGGCAAAGCCCATGACCTTCTCGACGCCCGCGCGGTTGTACCAGCTCCGATCGAACAGGGCGATCTCCCCAGCGCAGGGCAGGTGCGGGACATAGCGCTGGAAGTACCATTGATCGCGCTCCTCCTCGCTCGGCTTTGAAAGCGCAACGGTCCTGCATTGACGAGGATTGAGCTGGTCGGAAACGGCGCCGATCGCGCCTCCCTTCCCCGCGGTATCGCGGCCTTCGAACAGGACCACCAAGCGCTGGCCGGTCCCAGCGACCCACTTGGCCATGGCAACGAGTTCTTCCTTCATCGGCTCGAGCAGCTTCTCATAATCCTTGCGCTTCAGCCCCGACATGCCGCCGCCTTTCCTCGGTTGGACGCCTAGCGTACCGTTGCCGCTTCGAAACGGGGAGTCGCCGATGATCAGGCACTTCGGTTTTGTAGCGTTGAGCGTAATGGCGCTCCTTGGCCCAGTTGCTGAGGCGGCTCCGACACCGCGAGGACAGGTGATCGCGGTCAGCTGCTCCGGAGCGACCGTCGTCGAGGGCCGCAAGGTCGCCAACGAGGATGGCCTCAAACATGGCCAGCATCCCAAGGCCTGCTTTGGCCGGATGCAGATCTACGATGGACCGAACAAGCAGTTCGTCGTCGTAGCGCCGTCAACAGGCTGCCCTGGCGGCAAAGCGGTGGACGTCTACGAGCGCTCGAACGCCGGGCCGTGGTACAGCTTCTTCGAGAAGCCGGTTTGCGGATCGAAGCTGTCGATCGGACCCAAGGACCCTTGGGGCGACTGGATGCTCACCATCGATGGCAAGCATTACGACAGCAAGGGCCAATACTACGTTCCGGTCGCTTACTAAGGCTGGCCGCGCGACCTAGTGGGGCTGGTTCGCACAGGCCGTGTCGTATTGCGACACCGACGCCGTGTTGCGCGAATTCTGCGGCTGCTCGCCGGCATAGTGCGATCCGGCATTGCCGCCCTCGACAAAAGCTGAGCCGCCGCCGGGCGCTTGCCCCGCATGTCCCGGCGTAGGTCCATCCTCGCCGCATTCGAGGAATTTCTGACCGGTCTGGCCTTCTTCGGGACCCTTAAAATGGTTCCAGCCTGTCCCGTTCGTGGAACCGTGGCTATTTCCGGGGGCGGCGATGGCCGACGCCTGCGTGAGCGCCATTGCGCCCGCAGCCGCAAGCAATGTGATCGCTTTCATCTGAAAGCTCCTTCAACCGAGCATCGGAGCTTGCGCAGGACGCAACAAGGCACCGCTCCGCGTGCCCGAAACGTTTTGAAAGAGGACGCGTTCCCCCGCCTGCGGCCAGGCGCCGTCAGCACCAGTTGCGCGTCAAATCCCCGATTCCGCGGGCAAGGCCGGCATCCATCATTGCCTGGCCGACGTCCTTGCCGTTCACGGAAACGCTTCGGAGCAGAAGCCCGTAGCGGTCGAGATCCTGGCTGACCTTGGTCGTTTCGATCTCGCCGGAGTTGAGCAAGGTCCGGAGCTTGCCCGCGGATTGACGGCCGAGCGCGACTTCCTTCGGGCAGGCGGCGCCATAGAGCTGGGGAGCTTCGATTCCCGCGATCCGGACCGTCTTGCCACCAAGATAGAAACTGTCGCCGCTGGCGACGCAGTTGGTAACGCCGCCCTCGCTGCACAGGCCGAAGACAAGCCCGCTGCTTTTTGCCGAAGATCCGTGGGCAGGATCGCCTTTGGGCTGAAGCACCCCGCTGCCCCACAGGCTGAGAAGGGCAGCCGCCAGAACGCCGACGATCGGAAGCAGCAGGGCTCGGCGGCTTGCTTTCCTCAACTGCTCCGGGCGCCGCGGAGCCGCATAGTCGCCGACCGACCCGGGCTTGGCCCAGCTCACGATTGCGATGTGGGCGTCGGCTTCCGGCCAATAGTCCGCGACACGAGTCCATTTGCGCGCCTCACGGCGATCGAAGGGAGCAAGACTGTCGTTGCGATTGGCCAACTCTTCTTCCCGCGACTCAGTGGCTCAACGTACAACCCGGGCTCTGGATGCACCGCGCCGGAAATCGGGAATTGCGATGAAACGTTGGGGGCATTCGCCGATACGTGGACGTGACGTTGCGCGGGACGCGGCGCCGCCCGGTTCCGCCGATCACCTAGACGAAAGGCGCGATTACTTCCGGCGGAACGCGGATCGGCCGGTTGGACGCGCGGTCGATGATCGCCCAGCTCGTCCTCGCCCGGACGCAAGTCTTCCCGTCTGGGCCGACGAACTCGACGTGGCGATCAAAGCGCGCACCTTTCGGAGCGTCGCCGACCCAGGTCCGGCCGATCAGCTGGTCGCCTTCGAACGCGGCGCGCAAATAGTCTATCTCGTGCCGGACGACGACCCAGAAATAGGCGTCGTGATGGGCCGGGTCGCATACCGAATGCCAGTGAGCGACCGCGATCGTCTGTAGCCACTGGACCCAGACCGCATTGTTCACGTGGCCGAGCTCGTCAATGTGCTCGGGAGCGGCCTTGAAGGCCATTTCGAAGACCGGTCGGGTCATTGCAGCTGCAGATCGCCTTTCGCGTTCAGACTGTAGGCGATTCCGGCATCGCGCAGCAGGGTCGTGATTGCCGTCTTGGGATCTGGCGATCCTTTCTCGACCAGTGCCCGGATCTCGCTCGACAGCTTGGGTGAGCCGCTCGCCTGGTCGAGCGCGGCATACCACTCCGCCGCCGTCAGCTCGCGGTCGCCCTGATTGACCGCGATCAGCTTGCGCGTGAAATCGTAGAAATTGCCGCCGTTGGCCTTCTCCGCAACCAAAGCGAAGATGCCGCCACACGCATAATAGGCTCGGAATTCGTCGCGCTCGAGGGCGGTCGCGACGGGCTTTCCCGCCAGCCTCAGGCAGTCGGCGAGCGACTCGTTGATCTTCTTGGATCCGTTGAAGCGGGGATCAAGCTGCTGCGCAGTGCGCATGGCGAGAAGGTCCGCCCCGCCCTCCATGATCCAGCTGTCGAACTGCGTCGTGTACCGGACGCTTTGCCCGAGCCAGAAGTGCGACGCCTCATGAGCGATGAACCAGTGGGCAAGATCGGTCAGCGCCGGAAGCTGCTTCAGCGCGGACTTGCCCTCGAAGCGCATCAGGACGAGGCCCTTGAGCGTTCCGCCATTGAAGCTGGCACCCTCTTTCGCGCCGCCCTCCCAGGCCGCGAGGAAGGTCGGCTCCGCAATACCGGAGGGGCCCAGACGCCTCGAGAGCAACTCGAAGACCCGCGGGGCGTAGGCCGTAAGATCGTCGGCAATCCATTGCGGCATTTCACCGTCGATGACCGTCGCGACGCCATTGCGAACACTGGCGCGGGGAACGTCGAAGAGGCCGTACGTCCCCTCGCTGTTGCCCGCGCGATAACCCTGGACGTCGCCGGCGAGACGCAGGCTGTCTCCACGAAACCTGAGGCTCGTCCCGCTGTCGTCCACCAACGACGCGTCGAGGGCTACCGGAAGCCTGTCCAGTTTCGCCGCGCCATCGACCGAGAAAGTGGCGAAATGGCCGTCGAAAAGCGCCACGCTGTCTCCGCCGAGCCGGAGCGCAGGGACATAATCCGCGACCAGGTGACCGGTGAACGGCTGCAACTGGACTCGGACCTTGCGGGGGACCGGGCGCCCGTTCGTGCTGACCAAAGCGTCGAACTTGCCGCGGCGCTGAAGTGCGACTCCTGGAGTCAGGACCTGCCAGCTTTGGAGCCGCCAGGATTTGCCGTCTCTCGCGGCTGGCGACGAGCGGAAGAAACCCCAGGCCGGTGCGGCACGCGGGAAGGCAAAGTCCGCGATGAAGCGATCGCTCTGGCGAGTAACCGTCACCGCGACCGGCTGCGCCCTTGCGGCCGAGACCGGAATTGCGACCAGCGCAATGAGCGCCAGCAGCAACAGCCTCATTCGCCGTCGACCTCAGTCAGAACGAACCCATAGGTCTCGGCGACCTCGTGGAGGCGCTCCCACCTCCCCGACTTGCCGCCGTGGCCCGCCCCCATGTTGATCTTCAGCATGAGGAGATTGTCGTCCGTCTTGTTGACTCGGAGCTTCGCCGCCCACTTGGCCGGTTCCCAATAGGTCACGCGCGGATCGGTGAGGCCGCCGGTGATCAGCATCGGCGGATACGCCTGCTGCTTCACATTGTCGTAGGGCGAATAGCCCCGGATGAGGTCGAAGGCGGCCTTGTCCGCGATCGGATTGCCCCACTCCGGCCACTCGCCCGGAGTCAATGGAAGCGTATCGTCGAGCATGGTGTTGAGAACATCGACGAAAGGCACGTCCGCCACCACCGCGCCCCACAGGCCCGGATCGGAATTGACGACCGCGCCCATCAGCTCGCCGCCGGCGGAGCCACCGTTGATGCCGATCCCGCCTTCGTGCGTGAATCCAGCCGCGATGAGCCCCTTCGCCACGTCGACGAAGTCGTTGAACGTGTTGGAGCGCTTGTCGAGCTTGCCGTCCAGGAACCACTGATAGCCAAGGTCGTCGCCGCCGCGGATGTGCGCGATCGCATAGGCCCAGCCTCGGTCGAGCAGGCTGATGCGATTGGTATTGAAGGCCGGCGGGACGGCATAGCCGTAGGCGCCATAAGCGTAGAGAAAGAGCTTGCCGCTGCCGTCCTTCCTGAATCCCTTCGGATAGACGACGGAAACCGGAATCTTCACGCCGTCGCGTCCGGCGATCATTAGCCGCTCGGTCTCGTATTTCGAGGCATCGTAGCCTGACGGAATCTCCTGGACTTTGCGGACCTCGAGCCGGTCGTCCTGCGGGTGATAGTCGTAGACGGTCGCCGGCGTGACCAACGACGAATAGGCCAGGCGATAGGACTCGGGCGCGAACTCCGGATTTCCAAGGAAGGCAGTGCTGTAGCTCGCTTCCTCGAAGGGAATGCGGCGTTCTTCGCCGGCATAGGTGCGCAGGATCAGCTGGTCGAGCCCATCGACCCGCTGCTGAATGGCGAGATGGTCGCGGTATGAGGTGACATGCCGCAGATAGACTCGGTCTGAGCCCGGGATCACCGTCCGCCACTCGCCGGGATCGGCGGGATCGGCCTCGACGAGGCGAAAATTCACATGCTCATCGTTGGTTAGGATCCAAAGCTTCCCATGCGCCGCATCGACCTCGTACTGGCGCCTTTCCTTGCGCGGCGAGATCAAGGTCAGCGGCTGCGTCGGATCGTCCGCGCCGACAAAGCGCACCTCGCTGGTCGCATTGTCGCCAGTGGCGATGATGATCAGGCCTCGGTCCTGCGAGTGGCCTACGCCAACGGAGAAGCCCAGCTCCTCGGTCTCTTCGTAGAGCGTGACGTCCTGGTCGGCCGACGTACCAAGCCGATGGAAGCGAGCGCGGTAGCTACGCCAGTTTTCGTTGACCTCGGTGAAGACGATACCGTCCGACCCGCTCGTCCAAACCGCCGAGCCGATGCCGACGTCCGTGACCGTCTCGATGTCCTTCCCGGTCGCGAGATCGCGGATACGGATGGTGAAGCGCTCGGCGCCGCTGTCATCGACGTAGATGGCGGCGAGCCTGGCGTCCGGACTGACTTCCAGCGCGCCGAGCCGGAAATAATCCTTGCCCTCGGCCTCCGCGGGCTCGTCGAAAATGACCTGGTCGTCACCCCCGCCGACCGGCTTGCGATACCAGGTCCGGTATTGCGCGCCCGGCTTGAATGCCCACCAGTAGAGGAAGTCGCCGTCGCGGATCGGTACCGACGATTCATCCTCCTTGATGCGCCCCTTCATCTCCTCGAACAGCTCGTCGAGCAGGGCTTTGTGCTGTTGCTGCCAATGCCCGAAATAGTCGTTCTCTTCCGTCAGATAGGCGAGCACGTCCTTGTCGGTGACTTGCGGGTAGCCCTGGTCGCGAATCCAGTGCCACGGGTCGTCGATGGTAATGCCGTGGCGTTCGTAGCTGTACGGCCGCTGCTCGGCTTTCGGAGGCGTGGGAATGGCGGTTGGCTTGTCCATTCCCCGCTCTTAGCGCGGTGTCCGGGGACGGGAAGAGGCAGATGCATGGTTGGAGTCGAACTCTGCTCGTGACCTCATTTCGAGGCGATTCGGAAGAAATTGGCAGATATCAGCCAAAGCGCTGTGAAGAAGGCGCTGAACAGCAATGCGTTGGACGGACCATCCAGCTTTGTCGCGGTCACCGGCGCGGTTGCGATCAGCATGCCGAGCAGGGCCTGCATGATTGCGACTCCAAGCATCGTCCGCGCCATTCCCGCCGGCCGGAACCAGGCGGCGAACCAGCCTACGCCGACCGCCAGAATGACCATGAAGTAACCGGCGCCCGTCCCGTCATCCCGAACGATCGTGGTCCACAAGGTGAGGAAGGACGCCACGATCGCGACGCCCACTCCTGAACGGTAAGCCCCGGAGCCGGTGGTCCGAACGCCGGTCTGGCTCGACCCAATCATGGGCTCATCTCCTGCCTGAATTGCCGTCTTACCATGACAGCATTTTGGTTGGGGCGCCCTGAGCAAGGGATGAGGAAAGTCTGAAAACGACTTTTCGTCCGCTACGGGTGGAAAGAGGACATTGGCTCAAGCTATCGAGACGAGCCTTGGCAGGAGAATTGGCGGCATGGCGAAGCTCGTCTTTGGAATGAATCAGTCGCTCGACGGCTACGTCGACCACATGAAGTTCATGCCGAGTCCCGCGCTCTTCCGTCACTTCATCGAGGAGGCCCGCAGCCAGGCCGGCAGCCTCTACGGCCGCAAGCTCTACGAGATCATGCGCTATTGGGACGAGGACCA
>DASSFK010000216.1:0-4350 GCA_035694565.1 Sphingomicrobium sp. | reverse complement strand
GGCCTGTCCTGTTCGCAGGACCAGATTCACCTCCACGGCCATGCCATCGAGTGCCGCATCAATGCCGAGGATCCGATGACCTTTGCGCCGTCGCCGGGCCTGGTGACGAACTACGTCGCTCCTGGCGGAATGCACGTGCGCGTCGATAGCGGACTCTACACCGGCTATAGGGTTCCGCCCTACTACGACAGCATGATCGGCAAGCTGATCGTCTACGGCACCACTCGCGAGCGCTGCATCATGCGGCTCCGCCGAGCGCTCGAAGAGTTCGTCGTCGAGGGCATGAAGACAACGATCCCGCTGCATCAGGCGCTCGTCCGCGACGAAGAATTCCTCCGCGGCGACTATACGATCAAGTGGCTCGAACAGTGGCTGGAAAAGCAGCGCGTCGCTGCCGAATAGGCAGAGACGTGATGATTGACGAAGCCCGCTAGCCGCGCACAGCTCCTCCTGTTTCGATCACCCAGGGGCCGGCGGATCTCGAGCGGCGAGGCGTGGCGCCTGAACGGCCGATAACAGCGACGTTCAGCCCTGAATCAAGCAAGCTGGTCCAGATTGCGCATCAACCTGCACGAAGGAGGGCTGTGATGCGAAAATTTGTTCTTGCTCTTGCTGTCGCCGGCTCGGCTCTTGCCGTCGCGACCCCGGCCGCAGCCCAATATTATCCGCAGCCGTACGGCTACGGTTACGGCAATGGCTACGGCTACAACCGCGGCTATGCCGATCCGAACGGCCTTCATCGGCGTATCGAAAATGTGCTGAGATCGCTCGACGGAGTTCGTCCTGACCAGCGCCGCCAGCTCTATTCGGAAGCGATCAACCTCGATCGCGCCCTTTATTCGGCGTCCCGCAACGGCTTCAGCCCGTGGGAGGAACGCCAGTTCGACCAGCGGATCTATCAGCTAGAACGCCACCAGGGCGCCGCGTCGTGGAACCGCGGCGGGCGCTATTACGGCGGCGACAACCGCTATTATTCCGACCGCGGCCGTCGCGGAAACCATGACCGTTGGGACGATAACGACGACGACTAATTCGGTCGTTCGAGGGTGCCTCGGGCCGTGCCCGGGGCGCCGTTCTTTTCGCAATCCGGCTTTCCGGGCCACCAGTTCCAGCGCCCGGCCACATGCATCAGCGCCGGGCCAAGCACCGATCGGATCAAGGTCGCATCGACGAAGACGGCGACCGCCAAGCCAAGTCCAATCATCTGCACGATCACGTCGCGGGTGAACGCGAATGCGCCGAACACCGCCACCATGATGAGAGCCGCGCTGGTGATCACCGAGCCGGTGTCGGCAAGCGCCTCCCGGATGCTCAATGCATTGTCGCCGGTTTCGTTGAAGATCGTCCGCACTCGGCTGAGCAGGAAGATTTCATAGTCCATGCTGAGGCCGAACAGGATGCAGAAGATCGCCAGCGGAACCGTGCTCGGCACGACCTCGGTCGCAGCGGCGACTCCGAAAATCTCCGACCCGTGCCCAAGCTGAAATACCAGCACGACCACGCCGTAGCCCGCGGCCACCGAGAAGAGGTTGAGGAGCAAGGCCTTGGCTGAAGCGAGCGGCGCCCGGAAAAACAGCAGCAGGACGAGGATCGACATGCCGAGCACCAGCGCCACCGTCAGCGGATAGGAGTCGCTCACCGCATTGTCGAAGTCGTTGTAATATTGGGCCTGTCCGCCGACCGCGACCGAGAGGTCCTTTGTTTTCAGTGCGGCCGGAAGGCCTTTCGACAAATCCTGCAGCTCCGCGAAGGTCGCGGTTGCGGAAGGGATGATCAGGAAAAGCAGCTTGGTGCGATCCCTGCTGGTGAAGGCTCCTCTCGATAGCGCGCCGCCCATGGTCTGCGCCATGGATCCGTCCGACGCCGACCGTACCGGCCCCTGCACCGCCCGTACGCGACGGTCTCGTTCCAGCTGCGTCACGAAGTTGGAGAACATCGGCGCCCGATCGGGGGTGAGCGCCCTTTCCTTCCGAGTGTCGCTGACGATCACGACGATCGGCGCGACGAGCCCGCGGAGATCCATTCCCTCGAGCATTTTCATGCCTTTGGTGAATTCGAGCTCATTGGGAAGGAACTCGCTTTCGGGAAACCCCGTGCGGGTGTGCACCGCGGGCGCGGCCATCGCCAGGATCAGTCCGAGGCTGGTGACGACCGAAAGGATGGGCTTCTTCTCGACGGTGTTCGCCCATTGGATCCAAAGCCGTCGCGACCGATCTCCGCTGGAGGGACGTGCAAAGAGTCGCGGCCAGTCCAGCACCTTCGATCGAAGCATTCGAAGGAAAGCAGGAACCAATGTCAGCGAAGCTGCCAGCGACACCAGCACGGCGAACAGCCCGCCCAACCCGACCGAGCGCGTCTGCATCAGCGGCGTTGCGAGCAGCGACCCGATGCCGATGGCGACGGTGGCGGCACTGTAGACCACCGCGACGCCGGATTGCGACATGGCGCGGCGCATCGCCAGTTCCTCGCGAGCCTTCCCAGGCTTTGCGGGATCGCCGATTCCGATCCGCTCGAGCTCGCGCCGGTATCGGTGGATGATGAACAGGCTGTAGTCGATGCCCAGAGCGATCGCGAGCATGGTCACCACGCTCAGCACCAGGTTCGAAACGTCGATCGAGCCCGCGATCAGGAAGACGATGCCGAGCACCACCGTTCGGCTGGCTACCGCCAGGACCAAGGGAAGCAATGCCGACATGATCGATCCGAACGCGAAGATCAGAATGATGAGCGTCAGCGGGAGCGCTCGGAACTCGGCTCGCGCCGTGTCTTGAGCGTCGAACCTGCTGAGATCGTAGGTTAGCGCCGGCCGGCCGGTGAGCGCCCAATCGAGATCGCGATGGCGGGCCTTCGCCCCATCCAAGACGGGGGCGACTGCGGCGCGAATCAGGGGAACTTGCTGCTCGGCTTCAAGCATTTCCGCGCTGCTGAGGTCGATCACCAGGAAGTGACCCGTTCCCGCCTTCGGCAACAGGCGGACGTCCTGAATCTCGGTTTCGGTGACCGAACTTTCGACCGACGGCTGCTTCTGGAGCCGGCCGGTCAACTCGTTGAAGAGCGCGGAAAGCTCTCCAGGATTTTTGTCGAGGCTCGCCGAACGGAAGACCAGAACCAGTGACTGGCTGTCACCGCGACCGAAGTCCGAGTGAAGGACCTGATCGACCCGGTACGATGCGCTGCCCTCGATGTCGCCGGTGCCGCTAAGGAGCCTGTCCGGAAGCCTTCCCGCGACGAACCCGGCAACCACCGCAGCAAGCAGCCAGGCAAGGACGACGACAATCGAATATTGCCAGCACAATTTGCCGAGCGCCGCCAAAGCGACGCCCAGAGGGCCGCCTTTGCGATACTCGGCATCATGCTCAGCGTTGGTTGTCGCCTGAATTCCCCTGTGCATTGCCGCAACTCAACGTGGCAGGCTGCTCCGGTGTCCGCAATGTCGGAAATCGGACAATTACGTTACCGAACCGAAAACTTTCAATGGCTGCGTGCGTTGCTCCGTTCGAGTCGAGTGGAATGGCCGCTTATCAGGGCACTGTCCGGAACGATCGAGCGAAGGCGCTGGCCGGCGTGCTTCTGGTTCACCTCGCGCTTGGCGCTGTCCTCCTGACCGGTCTCAACGTCCGCAATGTGCAGCAGGTCGTCGAGACGCTGAAGACCTTCGATATCCGGGAAGAACCACCTCCTCCGCCGCAACCCCCGCCGCCTCGCGAGCAGACCGAGCGCGCGAAGGAGGAGGAAGGCGCTGCGGGCAAGAAGGCCGAACCGTCGCCAATCGTCGCTCCAAAGCCGAAGATCGTCCTCCCTGCCAAGCCTCCGGTCGCGGCTGCGCCCGTCGCCGGCACGGGAAGCGCGACGACAGCGGGAGCCGCTCTGTCAGGCACCGGAACGGGCGCGGGGGGATCGGGGACTGGCCGCGGCGGCGGCGGAACCGGCGACTTCACCGGATTTACGCCCGCCCGGCTGATCCGCAACCTCAACCGCGGCGATTACCGGGATCTGACGGGAGGACGGTTGCCCGACGGGCGAGCCATGGTTTCGCTGCAGCTGGACGCGAGCGGATTGCCGACCGATTGCCGGGTGACCCGTTCGAGCGGCGATCAATATGTCGACAGCGGCCTGTGCCCGCTCATCTACCGCAGACTGCGCTTCCGGCCGGCAATGGACGCCCAAGGGCGCCCGATACCCTACAGGCTCGATTACGTGGCGAACTGGTCGCTTTGACGGGACCTACTGGGTAGACGCGACGGCACTGCCTTGGGCAGCACCTGCAAGGCGTGCCTTGTCGCGACCGTAGACGTCGTCGAGAAAGGCGATCTGCGAGCCGTCCGGCACCGCCGTCAGATAGGTGATGTA
>DASSFK010000215.1:0-9751 GCA_035694565.1 Sphingomicrobium sp. | reverse complement strand
ACCAGCCAAGAGCTTCGCCGCCGCCGTCTGGGCGGTCGCGATCGCCGATGTGTCGATGAGCCTCGACAACGTGCTGGCAGTCGCCGGAGCCGCTCGAGATCATCCGGGAATCCTCATCGTCGGACTGGTCTTCGCGGTGATCCTGATGGGCGTCGCGGCCAACCTCATCGCCCGTTACATCGAGCGTTATCGCTGGATCGGCTACGTCGGGCTTCTGGTGATCATCTATGTTGCCATGAAAATGATCTACGACGGCTGGGTGCATCCCGAAGTGGGCTTGGGCAGGGTCTTCGCCTGAGAGGCCCAGCTGCGCTAAGCGGCGCTTCGTGAGCACCGACACCATTTACGCCTTGTCGAGCGGCCGTCCGCCTGCCGCTGTCAGCATCATCAGGGTCAGCGGCGCGCGGGCGCATGATGCAGGGCGGATACTCGCCGGCTCGTTGCCAGAAGCCAGGCATGCCGCGCTTCGGACCCTCCGCAGCGAAGACGGCGGGGTTCTGGACGACGCGCTCATCCTTCGGTTCGACGGTCCGGCGAGCTCGACGGGAGAGGATAGCGTCGAATTTCAATGCCATGGTGGACGAGCGGTGGTGGATGCAGTGCTCGGAGCACTCAAGCGCATCGACGGTCTTCGGCTTGCACAGCCAGGAGAGTTTACCCGGCGTGCTTTCGAGAATGGCCGGATCGACCTGACCGAAGCGGAGGGGCTCGCCGATCTGATCGAGGCCGAGACGGAATCCCAGCGCAAGACGGCGCTGGCGATGGCCGAGGGTGGACTGAAGCACCAGGTCGAGCGATGGCAGCAGCAGATCCTGCAACTTTCCGCGCGCGTGGAGGCGGCGATTGATTATGCGGAAGAGGATGACGTCGGATTCGACCAGGAACTGGTCGCCGACTGCCAGTCATTGGCGCACGAACTGGAGACCTGGCTCGAAAGGCCGCGGATAGAGCCGCTGAGGGACGGCGTCCGAGTGGTCGTCGCCGGACCGCCAAACGCCGGAAAATCGAGCTTGATCAACGCGATAGCCGGAGAGGAGAGAGCGATCGTCACCGACGTTCCGGGGACGACGCGCGATCACATCGAAGTGCCCTTCTCGCTCGAGGGCGTGCCCGTTCTCCTGACGGATACGGCGGGTCTTCGGGAGAGCGAGGAGCTGGTGGAGCGAATCGGAGTCGCTCGGGCCCGGTCGCTGGTCGAGGGCGCAGACGTAGTCGTGTGGCTCGGGGAGCCGAAAGATGCGCCCGATCATCCGCGCGTGATCAAGGTCCATCCGCGCGCCGATTTGCTAGGCCGCGAGACAGCGCCCGACGGAGTCCAGCCGGTATCGTCGGTCACTGGGCAGGGATTGGCCGTCCTTCTTGAGCGCATGTTGCATCTGGCCGCATCCGTGCTGCCCGGCGAGGATGCCATCGCCCTCAATCGTCGCCAGGCCGGGCACATGGCCGAGGCGTTCGACGCTTTGTTCGCCGCATCCGCTTCACAGGACTTCGTGCTTGCCGCCGAGAACATCCGTTCGGCGCGTACGGCCTTCGATCGCCTTACCGGCCGGGCCGGCATGGACGATGTTCTCGACGCGCTCTTCGGTCGCTTTTGTCTCGGCAAGTAAGTGTTCCACGTGAAACAGTCGTCTGAGACGATTTTCCGAATCCCGGAAATTCGCTAAGCGGCGGGTGATGTTTGACGTCCTAGTGATTGGTGCCGGCCATGCCGGATGCGAAGCCGCTTCCGCCGCGGCCCGCCGGGGCGCGCGCGTGGGTCTTGTGACCTTTCGCGCCGAAGACATCGGGCAGATGTCGTGCAATCCGTCGATTGGCGGAGTCGGCAAGGGCCATTTGGTTCGCGAGCTGGACGTGTTCGACGGCCTGATGGCCAGGGCGGCGGACCGGTCGGCAATTCACCGGCGGATGCTCAACAGAAGCAAAGGACCAGCGGTTCAGGGGCCACGGTTTCAGGCAGACCGGAAGCTTTATCGCTCGGCCATGACGACTCTGGTCCGGGAAAGCGGTGTCGAGCTGGTGGTTGCCGAAGCTCTCGAGCTCGTCACCAAAGGCGGAAAGGTGGTTGGCCTGAGGACCGACGCCGGGCTGCTCGAATGCCGTTCACTCGTGATTGCCACGGGGACATTCCTCGATGCGCGGATCTTTGTCGGGGATGAGATCAGGGAGGGCGGACGGCGGGGTGAACAATCCTCGATCAGGCTTGGCAAGCAGGTTCGCGAGCTTGGTTTGGCCCAGGGCCGTTTGAAGACCGGGACGCCGCCGAGGCTGGATGGCCGGACCATCGACTGGTCGCGGCTCGAAAGACAGCCGAGCGATGACGATGAATGGACAATGTCCGCTCTCGACGACGGAGTGAGGGTGCCGCAGCTTGCCTGTGCGATTGCTCGCACCAACGAGACCACCCACGACATCATCCGCTCGGCGTTCGATCGTTCCCCGCTCTTTGCCGGAGCGATAGAGGGCAGGGGACCGCGCTATTGCCCGTCCATTGAAGACAAGGTGAGACGGTTTGCCGATCGGAGCAGTCACCAGATATTCCTCGAGCCCGAGGGCCTCGACGATCGGCTCGTCTACCCAAACGGCGTGTCCACGTCGCTCCCTGCGGACGTGCAGCGGGATTTCCTTCGTAGCGTCGAAGGCCTCGAACGGGTCGAGCTCGTTCGGTCCGGTTATGCCGTTGAGTATGAGTTCGTCGATCCTCGGCGATTGGGCTCGTCGCTGGAATCCCGTGAAATTGGAGGACTGTTCCTGGCCGGCCAAATCAATGGAACGACCGGTTACGAGGAAGCGGCCGCCCAAGGTCTCGTCGCCGGGCTCAATGCCGCATCTCATGCGCTGGGCCTCGAGGCGGTCGGTTTCGATCGCAGGGGGAGCTACATCGGCGTAATGATCGACGACCTTACGCTTCAGGGCGTGAGCGAGCCGTATCGCATGATGACGGCACGTGCCGAATATCGTCTGGCACTGAGGGCGGACAATGCGACGTCGAGGCTGGGCGAGCGGGCGATTTCGGCCGCCTGCATCGGCGAACGCCGTCGGCGTCAGATCGTCGATCACCTCGAACGGCGAGCGTGTTCCACGTGGAACAGCACGGAGGAGGGCCAGGCGGACTTGCTCTATGCCCCCTATCTCGAGCGCCAGCGGCGCGAATGGGATACGGTTCGCCGCGATGTACGGGTGACCATCCCGTCCGACCTCGATTTTGCAGCCATAGCCGGAATCTCGAATGAGATGGCCGAGCGTCTCGACGCGGCGCGTCCGGAAACCTTGGATCAGGCGTCGCGCATTCGTGGGGTAACTCCGGCCGCACTTTCGGCCCTCTATGTCGCCGCATGCCGCCGGGCGGCATAATCGAGCGGATCTCGGCGGCGGCCGGCCGCGATGTTTCACGTGAAACATTCGAGAGGATCGAGCGGTTCGTTGAGCTTCTGAAGGATGGTGCGGCGACGCAGAATCTCATCGCCCCTTCGACGATGGACGCGATTTGGGACCGCCATATCCTCGATTCGGCGCAGCTCTTGCGCTTCGTGCCCCCCGGGCGATCCTCATGGGCCGACGTCGGGTCCGGCGCCGGGCTGCCGGGAATGGTCGTTGCGATCCTGGTTGACGGCCCAGTCGCCCTGATCGAGCCCCGCAGGCTTCGAGCCAGTTTTCTTCGCGAGGTGGCGGACGCCCTGGGGCTCTCCGGACGGGTCACGATCGAATGCGCGAGGGTCGAGCGGGTCGAGGGCCATTTCGACGTGATTACGGGGCGGGCGGTCGCGGCCCTGGATCGGTTTCTTGCCATCGCGGCCCACCTCTCGAAAAGCGAGACGGTCTGGGTGCTTCCAAAGGGCAGAAATGCGCAATCGGAACTGGCGCAGGCGCAGCGAAACTGGCACTGTGAGGTTTCGGTGGAGCAGAGCTGCACAGATCCGGAATCCCAGATCCTGGTGCTGACAAGGGTGGGGAAGAAAAGGCGATGATAAGGGTCGCTGTCGCGAACCAAAAAGGCGGGGTCGGCAAGACGACCACGGCAATCAATCTGGCGACCGCGCTCGCCGCGGTGGGCTGGAAGGTGCTGCTGATCGACATCGATCCGCAGGGTAATGCCTCGACGGGCCTCGGAGTGAACCAGGCCGGCCGCGAGCTCTCGAGCTACGAGGTGCTGATCGGTAGCGCCGAAGTGACCGAGGCCGTCGTTTCGACCCGAGTGCCCCGCCTCGAGCTGCTTCCGGCAACGATGGACCTGTCCGGCGCCGAGGTGGAGCTGGTCGGTCTCGAGGACCGCGCACGGCGCCTTGAGCGCGCCCTCGATGCCGTTCCCGCGGGACGGTGGGACGTTTGCCTGATCGATTGCCCTCCGTCGCTCGGCCTGCTGACCGTCAACGGCCTTGTCGCCGCGCGTCATCTGCTTGTGCCGCTGCAGTGCGAGTTTTTCGCACTCGAGGGTCTCAGCCAGCTCCTTCAGACCGTCGAGCGCATCCGGATGGCGTTCAACCCAGATCTGCAAATTCTCGGCATCGCGCTGACCATGTTCGACCGCCGCAACAAGCTGTCCCAGCAAGTCGCCGACGACGTGCGCGCCTGCCTCGGTCGAGCGGTTTTCGACACGGTCGTCCCGCGCAACGTGCGCCTGTCGGAAGCGCCAAGCCATGGCTTGCCCGCGCTCATCTACGACCTCCGCTGCTCCGGATCGGAGGCCTATGTCATGCTCGCGCGTGAGCTGATGGGGCGTCTTCCTCGTCCCGCAGAGGCGGCATGAGTACGAACAGGCCCGCTTCGGGCCTCGGACGAGGCCTCCAGGCACTTCTTGGAGAACAAGCGGTCCCGAGCGCGGTCGGGACCGACGCGCCGTCGCGCCAGGGCGGCGTTCGCGAGATCGAGATCGGACGGATTCGCCCCAACCCAGAACAGCCCAGAGTGCAGTTCAACGAAGAGGCGATCGACGAACTCGCCGATTCGATCATGGAGCGCGGCGTCCTCCAGCCGATCCTGCTGCGGCCGCACGGGGACGGTTTCGAAATCGTCGCCGGCGAGCGACGTTGGCGTGCCGCCCAGCGGGCACGGCTACATACAATTCCGGCGATCGTGCGCGAGATCGACGATTCGACGGCCGCCGAGATCGCGCTGATCGAGAATGTGCAGCGCGAGGATCTCAATGCGATCGAGGAGGCGGAAGGCTATCGGCAGCTGATCGAGCGCCACGGCCACACGCAGGAAAATATTGCCAAGCTGGTTCATAAGTCGCGCAGCCACGTGGCTAACCTGCTGAGATTACTTGAGCTTCCCGATTTCGTCCGCCAATCGCTACTGAGAGGCGATATCAGCATGGGTCATGCGCGGGCCGTTGCGACGGCTCCAGATCCCGAGGAGCTGGCCAGGGAAATCATCGCCAAGGGACTGTCCGTCCGTCAGGCGGAGCAGCGCGCGCGCGCGGAAAAGCCGGGCGCTGTCCAGGAAAGTGCTCGAGGCGCGACACGAAGCTACAGGACCGTCGACGCGGACGTGGTTGCTCTGGAGCGGCAGCTTGGCGACACGCTCGGTCTCAAGGTGCAGATTGCGCACAACGGGCAAAAAGGCGTGGTCACTTTGAACTACAGCACGCTGGACCAGCTCGACATGATCTGCCAGCGGCTCACGGGTGAGCCCATCTAGGCTCGTCAGCGCCGCCGGGCCTGGCGGGCGATGGCGACGAGCTCCTCGCCCAACGCCTCCGCCGGCGGCGGCGAATCGGCTCGCATAAGGCGCCTCTCCAGTGCTCCGGTCCGCTCGGAAACGCGGGCCAGACCCCCGGAATCCCACACGCTCAGCATCCTTTCGACCAGCGGCTTGTCCTTCCAGAACAAGGACCTGCCCAATGACGTCAAGACGGCACTGGGGTTTTCGCCCGACTCGATCCGAGCGCGAATCGGGGCGAGCATCAACAGCCGGCGCTGAAGCGACCGGATGATTGGGATTGCGTTCTTGCCACCTTCGGCCATCCCCGACAGCGCAACTCCCAGGCCGCGCACATCGCCGGCCAGCGCCAGATCCGCGATTCCCAGGAATTCGCCGCCCAAATCCGCGCCGACCGCGTCCAAGGCCTCGGAATCGAGCTCCTTCGGCGCGTTCGGAGAAGCGTCGAGGTAGAGCGCAAGCTTGGAAAGCTCCTGGGCGATCATGCGCCGATCGTTGGAGCAGGACTCGGCAATGCGGGCTGCCACCGGTTGCTGAATCCTCAGCCCTTCCAACCGGGCGAGGTCCGCGACGAGCCGTTCGGCGTCGCGCGCATCCAGTTCGTAGGAGACGTGCGAGAGCGCCAGATCGTGCGCTTCCGCAAGTTTCAGCAGTCCGGACGCCTTGCTCAGCTTTCCGGCAATCGCGACGACCGGGCTTTCGGCAGCTGGTGCGTCCAGAAGCGCCTCGACCGACCCCACGATCTCCTCCCCGGCTGGCTGCAGCCAGATGACCTTCGAGCCGCCGAACATGTCGATGGCGCAGGCCTCGTCGGGGAGAAGCGCCGGGTCGTTGCGAAAGGAAGACGCCGCCAAGAAGTGCTTCGTGGCCTTCAGCGCCGCGACCAGCCGGTCGCCCAGGGCGGACGATTGCGCCTCGTCCGCGCCGTGAAAGAGATAGAACCGAATTCCTGGATCGGGCTGGTCGACCGAGCGGCCGATGTTTCCCTTTGCGGATTTCACTGCGCCGATGGAGCGCGCACGGCAAACTGCCCCAGCCGCGTCACGATCTGGTCGGCAACGACTTCCGACAGTCGCTCCGCAGCGGTCTGTTCCGCCGCAACGGTAGCATATTCTGAACTGACGACGTCGATTCCGGCGTCGGACCCGGCCGTCGCGTCGAGAACGACCGATCCGTTGGAGACGTCCACGAGCTGGTAGCGTGCTCTCAGCGTCCGACGCTCACGAGTGACTGCGCGGTCGCCGCGAATGCCAAGCCCGATGATGTCGTCGTCGAGCTGGACTTCGAGGCGATATCGCACCGTGCTTGTGCCCGCTGCGCCCAGGCGATCCCTCAGCTTGTTGTAGACGAGCCAGCCGACCTGGCCCTCGATCGGGGTCACGCTGACTGACGAAAGGGTGGTCGCGACCGCGCCGGTCGAACCGCCTGCGTAAAGCGGGCGAAGCTGGCAACCGCCCAGCGCCAGCGCAGCCGCCGCAAACATAAAGGAGCGCTTCATGCGACGATATTCACAAGCCGGTCGGGCACCACGATCACCTTCCGAGGCGCATTGCCTTCGAGCAGACGCTGCACCTTTTCCGAAGCGAGCGCGAGGGCCTCCGCAGCGCCGCGATCGAGCCCGCGCGGGGCACTGAGCGTATCGCGAAGCTTGCCGTTCACCTGGATCGCAAGCGTGACCTGGTCCTCGACAAGCAACGCGGGGTTGAACTCGGGCCAGGGGGCGTCGACGATCATCGTCGTTTCGCCAAGCGCAGCCCACGCTTCCTCGGCAAGATGAGGGGCCGCGGGCGCAACCAGCAGCACCAGGGTGCGGATCGCATTCAACCGCGTAGCTGAAGGCCTGGCCTTCTCGATGGCGCTAGCCAGCTCATAGGACTGCGCAACCGCCTTGTTGAACTGCAGGCCGTCGAGCGCCTCGGTAACGGCAGCGATCGTCTTGTGAAGCTTGCGTTCGAGCGCTTCGTCCACGCCTTCGGCGGACACGTCAGTGGTCGCCAGCCGCCACACGCGCTGGACGAACCGGGAGGCCCCCTCGATCCCCCCCTCGGACCATTCGAGGTCGCGCTCGGGCGGGCTGTCCGACAGCATGAACCAGCGAACCGCATCGGCACCGTAGCGAGCGATGATCGGCTCGGGGTCGATCGTGTTGCGCTTCGACTTCGACATTTTCTCGACTCGGCCAAGCGTGACCGGAATGCCGCTTTCGACGTGGATCCAGTCGTCCCCCTCGCGGCGGACCTCGTCGGGGCTCAGCCAACTTCCATCCCCCGCCCGATAGGTCTCGTGGGTGACCATGCCTTGCGTGAACAGGCCCTTGAATGGCTCGGCTATGCTGAGACGCCCGAGATGATTGAGCGCCCGAGTCCAGAAGCGGGCGTAGAGCAGGTGCAGAATCGCATGCTCCACGCCGCCGATATACTGGTCGACCGGAAGCCACTGCTCGACCTCGTCGCGATCGAACGGCTTGTCGGCGGGCTCGCTGGCGAAGCGCATGAAGTACCAGCTTGAATCGACGAACGTGTCGAGCGTGTCGGTTTCTCGGAGCGCGTCTCCGCCGCACGAAGGGCAGGAGACCTTGCGCCAGCCATCGTGGCGATCGAGCGGATTGCCGGGCTGATCGAAGGTCACGTCTTCGGGAAGCACGACGGGGAGCTGGTCCCTGGGAACGGCAACCGCGCCGCAGGCCTTGCAGTGGATGATCGGAATCGGCGTGCCCCAGTAGCGCTGCCTCGAGACGCCCCAGTCACGAAGGCGATAGGCCGTCGACCCGGCCCCCCAGCCGCCTGCCTCGGCACGTCGAATGACTTCGGCCGTTGCCTGCTCGGTCGTCAGGCCGTCGAGGAACTGCGAATTGACCGCGATGCCGTCCATGGACTCGGCTTCACCAACGATCGGCTGGCCAGCCTCGTCGGCTGACGCGGCGACCACGCGCTTGATCGGGAGGCCGTACTTGCTTGCAAATTCGAAGTCGCGTTGGTCGTGGGCGGGGACTCCGAAGATGGCGCCGGTGCCATATTCCATCAGCACGAAGTTCGCGATGTAGACAGGCAGGCGCCAGTTGGGGTCGAGCGGATGGATCGCTTCGATCGAGGTGCGATGGCCCAGTTTCTCGGCGGTCTCGATCTCGGCTGCGCTGGTGCCGCCCTTGCGACATTCCGCAATGAACTCGGCGAGCGCGGGATCGCGGTTCGCGAGCGCTTCGGCAATCGGATGGGTCGGCGCGATTGCGACGAAGCTCGCGCCGAAAATCGTGTCCGGGCGGGTCGTGAAGATCTCGACGGAGTCAGCACCCGAGGGCGTCCCGGCAAGCCGGAATCGGAATTGCAGGCCACGGCTCTTGCCGATCCAATTCTCCTGCATCAATTTGACCTTGTCGGGCCAATTGTCGAGCTCGCCGAGGCCCTGCAGCAGGTCCTCCGCGAAGTCGGTGATCTTCAGGAACCACTGCGCAAGCTGCCGCCGCTCGACGGGAGCGCCGGAGCGCCAGCCCTTTCCGTCGATCACCTGCTCGTTGGCGAGGACGGTGCAGTCGACCGGGTCCCAATTGACCTCGCTCTCCTTGCGATAGACGAGCCCCGCTTCGTAGAGGTCGAGGAACAGCTCCTGCTCGTGCCCGTAATAGTCGGGCTCGCAGGTCGCGAGTTCACGGCTCCAGTCGAGCGCGAAACCCAGCCGCTTGAGCTGGTCGCGCATCGTCGAAATGTTCCGGCGAGTCCATTCGCCGGGATGGACCTTGCGCTCCATCGCGGCATTCTCGGCTGGCATTCCGAAGGCGTCCCAGCCCATCGGATGGAGCACCTCGCGGCCCTGCATCCGGCGGAAGCGCGCAAGCACGTCGCCCATCGTGTAGTTACGAACATGGCCTATGTGGATGCGCCCCGACGGATAGGGGAACATCTCCAGGACGTAGGTCTTCGGCTTGGGGCTCGCGGTGTCGGCGACGAAGCTGCGCGCCTCGTCCCACCGGGCCTGCCAGCGGACGTCCGCAACGGCCGGATCGAAACGGCCGGTCATATGCTCAGCCTTATCCCCTGACGGTCGTGCGGCGGATGTCGCGGGCACGGGTTAGGATGATGTCCTCGAGCTTCTGCAC
>DASSFK010000214.1:0-8159 GCA_035694565.1 Sphingomicrobium sp. | reverse complement strand
GCGGCCCTCGCCGCCCGCGAGACGGAAATAGAACCATTGATAGAAGTCGGACATGTGGTCTTTGACGATCTCGAGATCGACCGTGTTGCCGTCCTGTTTCACGACGCGGATGTTGCCTGCGTCGAACGCGCTCGAAATCGTTAGTGCCATGGGACCTTCTGGAAGTTCGTGATTCACGCCCGCTGATAGTGCGGGGCGGAAGTTCAGGCAAACGAGCTCGACGGGAATTAAGGAAAAACGGGAAGCAAAAGGCGAGGGGCCTTCGCCCGCGCTCGCGTTCGGGAGATTGCAGGAGCGCCGGGACGATCGGACCTATCCGTGATCGTGGCACCGCGCTTCTGTTTCTCGAAGACTGCGTCCCGACAGGATCGCTAGCGACGGATTGCCGCAAACTCGATTCTACGGACCGATTCCGCACGTTCGTTGGGCACCCACAACACGTCGCTGTCGCTGATCGGCCCGCTGGCTTGAAACGCCTCCAGGCTCGCCCGCAGTTGCGTGTGCCCGGCTCCAACATGGAAATATCTAAAGCCCGTATAGCCCAGTCGAGAAAGGCTTTCGGCTAGCTCGGCAACTCCATTGCCGCAGCGCTTGAGATGACGTTCGATGACTTCCGTTGAAACGAAGGGACGATGACGCCGGATCGTCTCGCCAATCGCTTCGATCACATGCACTTCATACCCCTCGACATCGATCTTGATGAAGTCGCAGCGATCGAGCGCGGCGAGGCGGCTGCCGTCGACGACTTCGACATCGACGAGCTTTCCTGGCCGGCCCGCAAATGGCGTGCCGAGGCTCGCCTCGCCATGATTGCTGTCGGGAATGAACATCGAAACGCGACCTGGCCGTTCTCCGATGGCGCTCGGATGCAACTCGACCTGGTCCAGTCCATTGCGGCGCAAGGACTGCGCAAGGATCGAGAAGACTTCCGGATTTGGCTCGAATGCGAGAATCCGACCATCAGGCCCGACGGCGCGCGCTGCGGTCAGCGTCGCCATTCCGACATTCGCCCCGATGTCGACGAACGTGTCGCCGGACTGCAGGAGCGTCAGCAAGACCGATTGCGTGCCCGCATCATTCCAGCGCTTCAGAAAGTAAGCGAAGCGCCCGCTGGAAATCGAAAGGTCGCACGGCATTTCATAGCCATGCACATTGCTCCTGACCCACTTCAGCCCGGCGTCCTTCCAATAGGGCTCGTACGCCGGGTTGAGGATCAGACCGCGCAGGACGGCGCCGCGACCTGGAAAGCCGACGCTGCAAGGCCAACGAAAGACGCTGGCGACGGGACGATAGACTTGAGCCGAAAGCATCCTTGCGCGCCATTTTCCTGGCTGATCAGTAGCTAAAGTCCGAACCTCGCGAATTGTTTCGCCATGAAGCTACCTTCGGGCGGCCGGGACTTGGCCAGTTCGCGAAGCTGGGAATTGTACAGGTGGATGCCGCGCGTTCTGTCGGTCAGCTGCTCTTCGACCGTCTCGGCCGGACCGTAGAGCGAGGCGGCATTATGCCAGCTGATGGGATAAAAGACCTCGGGGTCCGAGGCATGCTCCATCAGATGATGCTTCTTGACGAGATAGCCGAACATTCCGGGGCCGAAGGTCCCCCAGGGATGATCCTCCAGGCGAAGCGGACCGTGCCTTAGCCGGCGCATGTAATAGAGCGCGGAGCGGCGCGGACCGTACCACGGTGGACGCCCCACCCTTTCGGGCAATTCGTTGAGGTCGCGGACCAGGCCGGAATCCTGAGGGGCAAGGAGCACTGCCGTGTTGATCGTCCCCTCATATTCCTTGCCGAAGACATAGTCCTGGCCGGTTTCGAGCGGCTTCAGGAGCAAGAGGTCCAAATCGACCCAGTAGCCGAGGCCCCGCGCAAGGAGCTCGTAGCGCCAGAAGTTCGCACCGAGCGCGTATGACCCGCATTCCGCGTAAGTGACGAGCCGGTCGCGCGACATGACGTCCGCGGCGTCCTTCACGGTGGCGCCGGACGGCACTCCGCGAAGCTTCTCGGGGTCGTAGGAATAGACGTTGAAGGCGTGGCCGGCGGCCAGCCCGGAAAGGACGCAGAGCTGCTCGAGGTACCCGAGCTCGTCTCCGACCCACAGCGAATTCAATGCTCGTACCGGCATTGGCGCGGCAACCTGCCGATGAAATCGCAACGCCGCAATCCCGATATCCAATCCCATTGCTCTAGGTTAATGAGTTCCACGACCGGAGGCTGCGGAGTTGAGCTGAATCGTGGACGGCACTTGGCAGGCGCACCTCCGCGACGACATTCCTCGAATGGCCTGGCTCGCGAAGTGCGGGCCGAACGGCAATATCGTGCATCACGGCATCGACGTGGAGGTGCGGGGTGACGGCTTCTTCGAAGGCGCATGGTCGGGCCGGTTCGAGGATTGGGAATTTGCGTCCGCCGCTACCGTTGCCGGATCCGGAGCGATCGCGACGACGGGCGGCATCCTGTTCGTCACTCCGTCGCACACGCTCGAGGGTCTCTACTACCATCGCGCGGGCGATGCCGTGACCGTCTCGAACTCGATCGTCTTCCTGCTCAGAAATCTCGGATTGGCGGCCAATCGCGACCCCCATTTTGGCGGACGTCTGGCTTCGACCGTGAAAGGGATCGACCATTATTCGCGGCATGTCGCCGACACCGACAAGGGACCGGTCAGCCGGGCCGTCTTCCACAACCTCCACCTTCGCGGCGGCGAGATCAGCGAAACGCCGAAGACGGACGGCTTTTCGTTTTCCGGTTTCGCCGAGTATCGCGCCGCCCTCAGTCGCGAGCTTCAGCAATTGTTCGACAATGCAGCGGCGCCCGCGCGCAAGCGCTCGTACCGGCCGATAAGCACCTGTTCGTCCGGATATGATTCGACCGCGTGCCTCGTGCTCGCCGGCGAACTTGGCTGCCGCGACGCTGTCACGCTCGCGCTTGGCGAAGGCGTGTCCGACGACAGCGGGAAGGCCATCGCGGAGCAGTTGGGCATGGGCGTCAAATGCTTCGAGAGATCCGGGCCCGACGACGACCGCGTGAGCGAGTTCGTCGCGACGGGAATGGGCGGAGAGGATCTGGCCTATGCGGCCTTCGAAAATGACGTCGCGGGCTCGGTCCTTCTGACGGGATTCCACGGCGACAGGATCTGGTCGAAGGGCGTCGCTCCGAACGATTGCCTTGAGCGCGGCGACGTCAGCGGGTCGAGCCTCGGCGAATTTCGCCTCCGTTGCGGGTTCGTGCACGCGCCCTTGCCGTTCATCGGCGCACTGCATCACCGCGCGGTCGCGAAGATCAGCGAATCCGGGGGCATGGCGCCTTGGTCAATAGGCGGCTGGTACGATCGGCCGATCCCGAGACGAATCGCGGAAGAGGCGGGGATCAAACGAACGGAATTTGGACAATCGAAGAAGGCGGCCAGCCTGCCCTCGCGTGCCGCCCGGCCGAACGCGAAATTGGGTCACCGTGTTCGGGAGAATTTATTCTCGGCGCGGCTCGCAGCAGCGCGATTGTTGCAGAAGGCGGCCGCGCCGCGTTTCCGGTTGCGGTGGCTGATGGTGCCGCTGCGCAACGCGATCGCGGGTGATCCCCGGACGTTCGAGCATGACAGTCCCGACGCTTATTTCCGGTTCCGAACGGCGATCGACCACGTGGGTTCGCGCTATCCCTTGCTGTGACGCGCAGCGCGCCACAGGGCGCCCCATTCGAATTCCACCTCGTCCGGCGTGATCCGCGCCATTCCGGCTTCGGGGCAGAAGCTGAGCTCGCCGAAGTAGACGGCTCCGTCGATCTCGTACAAATCGACCCGCACGAAGGGGAAGTCCCTTCCAAGCGCCGATGCGACCACCAGCATTTCCTCGAGCCTGCTCGGTCGCTCGATTGGTCCCGGTTCGTCCGGATAGAGGCAATGGATCCCGAGTCGATTCCACGCCGTGTCGAAGTAAGCGCGCTTGTGGGCGTGCTCGCGGTCCGTATCGACCTGGATCGCTTTGGGAACGCCGCCGAACGTGAAGAACTTGTAGTCGAGCGGAAGGGTCTTGCCGTCGCCCATCAGCGGCTCGACGAGAACGCCCGGAGGGACATCGGAATAAAAGGTCTCGCCGGACGCCTGGCTGTAATCGAAGGCGAGGAAAGCGGCGACTTGCCGCTCGATCTTCGCCCAGTCGGGGTTTTCACGGACGAAGACGTTCCCTCCGCTCGTGTGGCTCGTCTTGATGACGAACGGCATCGGCCAGTCGCGGACCTTCGGCAGCGACCGCCCCGCGTAAAGCGTCGGAATGAGGTAGCGCTCGCCGATACGCTCGCGAACGAATTGCTTGACTGCGATCTTGTCGATGTACCGGCCAAGATCGGGGTGCGAGAGTTTCAGCGACTGGCACATTTCGGAGAAGCGTTTCGGCTCGCGAAAGTCGGGCCAGTGCTGATGGCATTTCAAATAGGCGAGCTTCAGCCGGGCTTCGAGGGGAAGGCCTTTAACAAGCGCGTTGAACCCGCGATCGACCGCATCCTTGAGAGGGCGGGGGATTGCCGCTCGAGCCGACGAGAAGACCTGCTTCAACACCCCAATCCTCCCGTCATCGCAAGCAGCGATGTACAACCGGCGCCGTTTGTTCGAAAATGAAAAGGATCGCGCAGGAGGGGAAGCGATGATCAGTCGGGGGAAGCGGCTCGGCGGAATTGCAGCCGAGCTGTTTCGTTTTCAGGGACTGCGAGGATTCAGCACGTTTGCGAAGGCGCTGACGGCGCGCGCGCTGTGGGGGATCGAGTTCGAGGTGTTCCTGATGCAGGGGCTCGAGAACCGGCCGGTCCGCACTTGGCGCGACGCGATCAGCTACTACAGCGAGCTTGAGCCCGGCCTGAGAGCGGTCAACTGGCGCGGGAAAGGCAAGGCGTTGACCGTCGACAAGCTGGCCACCGCGGAACGGCTGGCGGAGGCCGGCCTTCCGGGCCCGACCATCGTCGGAGTGGTGGGCCGCGACCGTGTCGCATTTCCAAGCAATGGAATTGCGCCGTCCTTGGGGACGGTGGAGGCGTTGCTCGCCGATCTTGAAAACTGGCCGGACGACCTGTTCGTGAAGCCCGCCACCGGCTGGCGGGGCGAAGGTGCCCTCGGACCAGCCCGCTCCGGCAATGACTGGAGGGTGGGCGACCGGATTTTCGACGACCGTGCCTTCGCCGAATTTCTCCTCGAACAGGCGCCGCCGTCGGGCCTCCTGGTTCAGCGGCGAGTACGGAGCCACCGCGATCTCGACCCCATCGGGGGAAAGCTGGGTCTCGGCACGTTCCGGCTGCACACGGCGCTGACCTCGAGCGGCCCGCGGTTCCTCGTCGGCCTCGCGAAGATCATGGGATCGGCAGGACTCGTCGACAATTTCAGCGGCGGGAAGTTCGGCAATTTGCTCGCGAGCATCGACACCGACAGCGGCGAGCTTCGCAAGGTCTATGGCCGCTCCGACGGACAGCATTTCTCGATGAACGAAGTGGAGCGCCATCCGGTGACCGGCGCGCGCCTGAACGGGTTCCTGGTGCCGCTTTGGCCCGAGACGATCGCGCTCGCGAAGGCCGTCACGGAGGCCTTTCCGGAAGCGCCGCTAATCGCGATGGACATCGCAATCACCGATGACGGTCCGGTGGTGATCGAAGTTCAGTCCGACTGGGCAGGGAACATTGCGCAGCGGTTCATGGGTCGAGGGATGAAATCGATCCTCCGGGAATTGATTCCGGAGCTTCCGATCGAATCGGAGCTGAAAGCCGAAGCCGCTGAGATCTTCGGGCTCAATCAAAGCCGGATGAAGCGGAAGGACGCCCCTTCGGCCCCGCGGATCTCTTGAGCAAAAGATTAATCCACATGGGGGAAAGCGCGAGGGTCGAACTAGAGTGATTACCGAGGGGGTTTTCCATCGGCGCGACTAGGTGCGAATAGCGATAAGAAGTTCCCGGCGCCAAGGTTAGGTTTGAGGATTGCTTCGGGTCTGGAGCCGGGGCCTGGCCACTTGCTCGGAGCGACCCCCATGATGACCCGTGCGGAACCCTTGGCACATTGGTTCGAGGAGCCGGCCGTCAAGGTCGAAAGCTGGGCGATTTTCTGGACGATCCTCGCGGTGCTCGTTCCGACACTCGTCCGGGCGGGCGTCGATGGCCTCGTGATGGGTTGCGAGAGCATTGCCTATGTTCCCTCGGTGCTGCTGGCCGCGATCTTCCTCGGAGCCCGGCACGCCGCCATCGTCGCCGTGGTTTCCGCGTTCGTTTCGGACTGGATGTTCATGGGGGGCGACAGCTCTCTCTTGGAGGCCTGCGACCTGTTCGGGACCGGCGTTTTCATGCTCGCTTCGGCGCTGATCATCGCGTCTGTGGAGCTGCCGCGTCAGATCCCGAAGAAAATGTCGTGCTCCGCGCCGGACAAGGATCCCGCCGGAATCGTCTTCAGCCTCGAGAAGGGCCAGGCCTTTGTCAGCTGGTACGGCGAGAAATGCCCGGTGCGGCTTGGCCCGAAGGGCGAAGTCGCGGATATGATGCAGGATTTCCTCGCGCAGCTCGAGGTCGGCGAACGCCTGGCGAGGGGTCGAAGCTAGGCGACAATCAGCCACTGGCGCCAGAACGAGCCCTCGGCTAGCGATCATCGCGCATGTCCAAAGTACCTGTGCTCGTAACCGGCGGGGCCGGCTATATCGGCAGCCACGCGGTCCTCGCCTTGCGCGATGCGGGCTGGACCGTCGCCGTCATCGACGACCTTTCGACGGGAACCAGCTACCTCGTTCCCGACGACGTCCCCCTGTACGAGGGCAATGTCGCCGACCGGGCGCTGGTCGAGCGCATCTTCGCCGAGCAGGGCATTGGCGCGATCATGCATTTCGCGGGGTCGATCGTCGTCCCCGAAAGCGTCGAGAAGCCCCTCGATTATTATCGGAACAACACGGTCGCGAGCCATGCGCTGATTTCGACCGCCGTCGATGCGGGCATCCCCCACTTTGTCTTCTCGTCGACCGCCGCCGTCTATGGCGAACCGGAGCGTGTTCCGGTCGACGAGGGCGTCGCGAAGGTCCCGATCAATCCCTACGGAGCGTCCAAGCTGATGACCGAGCGAATGCTCGAGGATTCGGCCGCTGCCTATCGGATGAACTATGCGGCGCTCCGCTACTTCAACGTTTCGGGCGCGGATCCTGAGGGGCGCTCCGGCCAGGTCGGCAAGGGGTCGACCCACCTGATCAAGGTCGCGGTCGAAGCGGCGGTCGGGAAACGCGATCATGTCGACGTGTTCGGCACCGATTATCCGACCGGCGATGGAAGCTGCGTCCGCGATTACATCCATGTCAGCGACCTCGTCGCGGCGCACCTGAAGGCGCTCGAACGGCTGATCGAACGGCCCGGCGAGAATCTGGTGCTGAACCTCGGCTATGGCCGTGGCCTGTCGGTGCTGGAGGTCCTCGACGCGCTCGACAAGGTGCTTGGAACGCCGATCCGGCGCGAGATGAAGGGACGGCGCGCGGGCGATCCGCCGCTTCTGATCTCGTCCAACGAGGCCCTTTTGAACACGCTCGACTGGTCGGCCCGCTATGCCGACATCGAGACCATCCTGACCCACGCGCTCGAATGGGAACGCAAGCTCAAGTCTCGGAACTGGGAGTGAGCCTGAAGACCCTTTTGGTCGCCGCTTCCGCCGTCCTGCTGGTCGGCGCCGCGCCCTCGAACCCGCGGTCGGACAGCCTTGCCGCCGAGCGGGTTCGGGCCCATGTCGAGTTCCTCGCGAGCGATCTGCTCGAGGGCCGCGACACCGGTTCGAGAGGGCATCAGATCGCCGCTTCCTATGTGGCTTCGGAATTTCGTGAGCTGGGCCTGAAACCCGGCGGAACGAATGGAAGCTGGTTCGTGGACGTACCGTTCCGGCGGGCGTCGCTGGCGGCACCGCCGGCAATTGCTCTGAAGCTCAGCGGCAAGACGTCGCAGCTTGCCGCCGGCAAGGATGCCGCCGTTCGCCCAAGCGTCACCCACCGCGACCTCGACATCAGCGCGCCTCTGGTCTTCGTCGGTCACGGCGTTCGCGACGCGCGGCTTGGAATCGACGATTATGCGGGCCTCGACGTCAGCGGGAAGATCGTCGTCGCTTTGTCCGACCCCGTCCAGGGCATTCCGACCGACGTTGCCGCGCATCTGCTCTCCGTCCAGCCGCAGAT
>DASSFK010000213.1:0-7828 GCA_035694565.1 Sphingomicrobium sp. | reverse complement strand
CGACATCGACATCCGCTGCCCACCGTACGTGACGATGCGCGCCGACTTGGACGAGGCGTGGACGATGATGTCCGTGTCCTTGAACTGCTCGACCTCGAGGCTCAGGCCGGCGAAGAAGAAATGGTCACCGGGAGCGAGCGTTGAGGCGAAGCCTTCCTCGACTGTTCCGAGCCTTCGTCCATTGCGGAAACGGACCGTGAGCAAGGGTTGTTCGACGATGACACCGGCGTTGAGCCGGTGCTGGGCGGCGATTTGGGGCCGCGTGATTCGCCAGCGCCCCTCGCCATCCGAAACCAGGCGGCGGAATCGGTCGTACGCTTTGAGAGCATAACCGCCGGTGGCGATGAAGTTCAGGACTTCGGTGAAGGTTTCATCCTTCAGGCCCGCATAGGGTGCCGAGGATCGGATTTCGGCAAGCAGCTCCTGTTCCTCGAACGGCGCCGCGCAGGCGACGCCGAGGATGTGCTGCGCAAGAACGTCCAGCGTTCCAGGCCGGAAATTCTCCGGGTCGAGCTCGCCGTCTTCAATCGCGTCGAGCGCCGCCCGGGCTTCGAGATATTCGAAGCGGTTGCCGGGGACGACCTCGCCCTCGCTCGGCTCGTCGAGGCGATGATTGGCACGGCCGATGCGCTGGAGGAGGCGCGATGATCCTTTGGGCGCTCCCATCTGGACGACGAGATCGACGTCGCCCCAGTCGATGCCGAGATCGAGGCTGGCGGTCGCAACCAGGCCGCGCAGCTTGCCCGCCGCCATTGCCGCTTCGACCTTGCGGCGAGCTTCCGGCGCAAGGCTTCCGTGATGGATTCCGATCGGCAGGCCGTTGTCGTTCACCGACCAGAGGTCCTGGAAGATCAGCTCGGCCAGACCGCGCGTGTTGCAGAAGACGAGCGTCGTCTTGTGGCGCTCGATCAAGTCCATGATCTCGCGGACCGCATGGCGTCCGGAATGCCCGCCCCACGGGATCTTATTCTCGGGGATCAGGATCGAAAGGTGCGGGTCGGCGCCGGGATCGCCGGCGACCACGTCGACCCCGTCGATGTCGGCGTCCGGCGCGAGCCAGCCTCGATAGGCGTCCGGATCGCTGATGGTCGCCGACAGTCCCACGCGGCGAAGGCCGGGAGAGAGTTTCTGAAGCCGTGCCAAGGCCAATGAAAGCAGATCGCCGCGCTTGTCCTTCGCGAAGCCGTGAAGCTCGTCGACTACGATCGTCTTCAGGTTTTCGAAGAGGGCGAAGCTGTCGGGATAGGTCAGCAAAAGGCTCAGCGATTCGGGAGTGGTCAGCAGAATCTGGGGTGGCCGCACACGCTGCCGCGCCTTGCGGTCGGAGGGTGTGTCGCCGGTCCGGGTCTCGACCCGGATCGGGAGCCCCATCTCCTCGATCGGGCCGAGCAGGTTGCGCTGGACGTCGACCGCAAGCGCCTTGAGCGGCGAGATGTAGAGCGTGTGGAGACCCTCAGCCGGCCTTTCGACCAGCTCCGATATGCTCGGGAGGAACCCGGCGAGCGTCTTGCCCGAGCCGGTGGCGGCGACCAGCAGCGCGCTCCTTCCCGCGCGCGCAAGTCGAAGCATGTCCATCTGATGCCGCCGCGGCTCCCATCCGCGCGCGGCAAACCAGTTCCGGATGACGAGTGGGAGATCCGGTTCCTTGCTCAGCGGTCGTCAGTTCCCTCGCGGCGCATCCGCTCTTCCTCGGCATATTCCCGTTTGGTCGCCCGCTCGGTGACGCTCATCGGCGGCTCACCTTTGCGGCGACGAGACCGTAGTACCACCCAGATCAGGATCACCAACAGGATGATCGGGCCGACGATTTCCATCAGGCCAAGCAGCGTTTCGTCCATCTGGCGTCCTTTCGCAGCCCGGGAACTCTCCCGTCTTTCGGCCTATATAGCTCGCAATGGCACGCCTCGGTTCCTGGATTGAACCATTTCCGGAAGGCATTTTCGTGCGCCCCGCGGACGCGTGGATCGATCCCTCGCGGCCGAAAGAGCGGGCGCTCGTGACTCACGGCCATTCCGATCATGCGCGCGGCGGCCACGGCGCGGTGTGGGCGACTCGGGAGACGCTGGCGATCATGGCCACGCGCTACGGTGATCAGAACGGCAATCCGGTCGACTATGGCGAGAGTTTCCGGCTCGGCGAGGTCGACGTCCGCTTCGTTCCGGCCGGCCACGTGCTGGGTTCGGCGCAGATCGTACTCGAACATGCGGGTGAGCGAGTGGTCGTGTCGGGCGACTATAAGCGCCGCGAGGACCCGACCTGCGCGCCGTTCGAGCCGGTGCCGTGTGACATCTTCATCACCGAGGCGACCTTCGGCCTGCCGGTGTTCCGCCATCCCGATACCGGCAGCGAGATCGACCGGCTGCTGCACCGACTGCACTCCGATCCGTCGCGATCGGTGCTGGTCGGAGCCTATGCGCTGGGGAAGGCGCAGCGGGTGATCACCGAGCTTCGCCGCCGCGGGCACGAGCAGCCGATTTATTATCACGGCGCGCTCGAGCGTCTCTGCAATCTCTACGAGGAGTTCGGCGTTCGGCTCGGCGAGATGCGCCACACGGCGGGCGCCAAGAAGGAGGAGATGGCGGGACATATCGTCATCGCTCCGCCGTCGGCGCTCAACGACCGCTGGTCGCGGCGCCTCCCGGACCCGGTGACCGCGATGGCCTCAGGCTGGATGAGAATCCGGCAGCGGGCGCGGCAGTCGAACATCGAGCTGCCGCTGGTCATTTCGGACCACGCCGACTGGGACGAGCTGACCTGCACCATCCGCGAGCTTCAGCCCCGCGAGGTCTGGATCACGCACGGGCGCGAGGAAGCGCTCAAGCACTGGTGCATGATCCACCAGATCAAGGCGCGGGAGCTGAACCTCGTCGGCTACGAGGACGAAGACGAGTAGCTAGGCGGCCGGGCGACGCAGCGATCGCACGCGCGCCGGAACCTCGTCGTTCAAAAGGTCCGAATGACCAGGGAGCGGCTCGTGCATCTGCATCAGGGAGTTCATCAGCGCGTCGTCGTCACTGGAGCAGATTCCAAGCACCAGCGCCTCGTCGCAATCTTCGGCGGCGACGTACGCATGGCCCATCTTGGAATCGATGTAGATCGCTTCACCGGCCTTCAGCGTCACCGGATCGTAGAACTGGGTGTGAACGATGATCGTGCCTTCGAGGACATGGATGTATTCCTCGCCGGAATGGGACACGAGGTCACCGAATTCGCTCAGGGACTTCGCCCGGATCCGCGTGAGAATCGGGATCATTCGCTTCGAGCGGAGCTCGGTGCACAAATAGTAATAATCGTAATTGGGAGTGGTGACCCGAATCGCATCCTCGAGCTTGCCGATGCTTCTCCGAGCAGTAACCGCCTCGGCGGGTTCGGTCTCCGCGAACAGTTCCGAGATCGGAATGTGCAGTTTCTGACTGAGCTGAGCGAGCTTGTCATAGGTTAGAGTCAACCGGTCGTTCTCGACCTTCGACAGGGTCGAGACCGGAATCCCACTGCGCTCGCTCATTTCGCGCAGGGTCCAATTCCTGTGGCTTCTCAATTCCTTGAGAATGCGGCCGAGCGTCGGACGATCGCTCACGGCAGCCGCTCCCGTAATGCGTTTGACATTTTTCCAATCAGGCTCATTATGACCTCATCCGACACATGTTGGCATGATAAGGCGATTTCGCTCGAATGAGCAAATCGTCGAAGAGGGGAGAAAAACATGCGTAAAGCGGCTGCATTCTTTGCGGCGATTCTAGGGGCTGCGGTCCTGTCTGGAGCTTATGCCCAGACGGTTCAACCGTCGCTTGTCCCGAAGCCTCAGGCTGTCAATGCGCCGCAGATCCCGGTGCCGCCGGCGACTCCTGCCGAGGGCGTCCAGCCGCTGACGGCGGACAACCTCAACGCATGGCTCGACGGCTACATGCCGATCTCCATCGGGAAGAATAATATCCCGGGCGCGGTCGTGGTCGTCGTCAAGGACGGCCAGATCCTGACCAGCCGCGGCTACGGCTTTGCCGACGTCGAGAAGCGCACGAAGGTCGATCCGCACACGACGCTCTTCCGCCCGGGCTCGATCTCCAAGCTGTTCACCTGGACCGCCGTCATGCAGCAGGTTCAGGCGGGCAAGCTCAACCTCGACGAGGACGTCAACAAATATCTCGACTTCAAGATTCCGCCGCGCGACGGCAAGCCGATCACCCTTCGCAACATCATGACCCACACGTCGGGTTTCGAAGAGCAGGTGATGGACCTGATCGCGGTCGATCAGAAGAAGTACGTCCCCTATGACCAGATCCTGAAGCGCTGGATTCCGAAGCGTGTCTATGATCCGGGCTCGACGCCGGCCTATTCGAACTGGGCGACGGCTCTTGCCGGCTACATGGTCAGCCGAGTCTCGGGCGAGCCGTTCGATCAGTACATCCAGAACCACGTCTTCGCTCCGGCGGGCATGAAGCTGGCGACGTTCCAGCAGCCGCTTCCCGCCAACCTCAAGCCGTACATGGCGGAGGGCTATCAGCCCGGCACCGACAAGCCCTACGGCTATGAATTTGTCGGCGTTTCGCCGGCGGGCAGCCTCGCTGCCAGCGGCGACGACATGGGCCGCTTCATGATCGCCCATCTCGCCAACCCAAGCCCGCTGCTCGATCCGCAGACCAAGGCGCTGATGCACACGACTGCGAACGACCCGATCCCGGGTCTGCAGAAGATGTCGCTCGGCTTCTATCAGTCGAACATCAACGGCCACCGAGTCGACTCGCACGGCGGCGACACCGTCGCCTTCCACAGTGACCTGCACCTGTTCCTGAACGACGGCGTCGGAATTTTCGTGTCGTTCAACAGCCCGGGGACCGCGGGCGCAGCCCATGCGCTTCGCAACGCGCTGCTCGAAGAGTTCGCCGACCGCTACTTCCCCGGCCCCGCCGACACGAGGAAGATCGACGCGAAGACCGCCAAGGCAAACGCAGAGAAACTGGCCGGAACCTGGTCGACCTCGCGCCGGTCCTTCTCCAGCTTCATCAGCATCACCGACCTGGTCGGCCAGACCAAGGTCGGCGTCGACAAGGACGGCAATCCGCTCATCGCGGACGGCCTTGCCTCCGGACTGAACGGTCAGCCCCGCAAGTGGGTCGCCGTCGGCCCGATGCTGTGGCGCGACGCGAACAGCCACGAAATGCTCGGCGCCAAGGTCGTCGACGGGCAGGCTGTCCGGTGGAGCCTCGGAAGCGTCGCCCCAATCATCGTCTGGGACCGCACGCCCTGGTACCAGGACTCCGCCTGGTTGCTGCCGCTGACCTATCTCAGTCTGGGAGTGCTCTTCCTGACCATGGTCTTCTGGCCGGTCAGGGCCCTCGTCCGCCGCCGTTACGCGACGACGATCGGCCTCGAAGGGCGCGAGCTGCAGGCCTACCGCGCAAGCCGCATCGCGGCGACCGCGATCTTCCTGACGCTCGTCGGGTGGATGGTCGCCATCTCGATGATGTTCAGCGACCTCAACCTGCTGAGCGGAAGCTTCCTCCCGATCGTCCTGACGCTGCAGGTGATCACGTTCGTCGCCTTCATCGGCGGGCTTGCCGCGACAGTCTGGTACGCGCTGACCGTGTGGCGCCGGAAGGAGGGCTGGAAAGCTAGCTGGAAGGCCAAGCTCTGGAGCCTGCTGCTGGTGATCTCGGCGGCGACGATCCTGTGGATCGGCCTTGTCTACCACCTCATCGGGTTCGCGACGGATTATTGATGAGCCAGACGCTTGAGTACCGCGTCGAGACCCATCGTCTTGCCGCTCCGTTCCGGATCTCCGGCTATGTGTTCGAAGCGTCCGATGTGGTCGTCGTCGAGCTCATCGACGGGGATCGCCGGGGCCGCGGCGAGGCCGGCGGGGTCTATTATCTGGGTGACGAGGCTCCGCAGATCGTGGAGGCACTCGAAAAGAACCGCGCCGCGATCGAAGCGTGCGGGAGCCGGGAGGAAGTACGGCAGATTCTTCCTCCCGGCGGAGCCCGCAACGCAGTCGACTGTGCGTTGTGGGAGCTGGAGGCGCTCCGCTCGGGCGTCCCCGCGCACCGGCTGGCGGGAATCGACGCACCCCGTCCCCTGGTGACGACCTTTACCTTGGGCGCGGATGAGCCGTCGAAGATGGCGGAGGGCGCCCGCCGATATGCCGACGCCAAGGCGATCAAGGTCAAGCTGACCGGAAGCTTCGAGCTCGACATCGAGCGGGTCCGGGCGATCCGCGAGGCGCGGCCGGACGTGTGGCTCGGCGTTGACGCCAATCAGGGCTTCGACCGGTCGGTCTTGCCGGCGCTGGTTCAGGCGATGGTCCGACAGAATGTCTCGCTCATCGAGCAGCCGTTGCCGCGCGGGCGCGAAGCCGATCTCGAAGGCTTCGAAAGCCCGATTCCGATCGCTGCCGATGAAAGCGTTCTCGGTCTCGCGGACGTGCCCGGCCTCGCTGGCCGGTTCCAGGTCGTGAACATCAAGCTCGACAAGTGCGGCGGCCTTACCGAAGCGCTGCTGATGGCCAAGGAGGCCCGCCGCCTCAACCTTGGCGTGATGGTCGGCAACATGGTCGGCACCAGCCTCGCCATGGCTCCGGCCTTCATCCTCGGGCAATTCTGCGATTACGTCGATCTCGATGGACCGACCTTCCTCAAGGAGGATCGGGTTCCCGGCGTCCAGTACAAGGACGGCGAGATCTGGTGTCCCGACGAGGTGTGGGGCTCGCAAGCGGCGGTGCTCGCCGCGTGAGTCAGAAGTCGAACTGGTTCGGTCAGCCTCGCGGACTGACCATCCTGTTCCTCACGAACATGTGGGAGCAATTCTCCTACTTCGGAATGCGGGCGCTGCTCGTTTATTACATGACGACGACGCTGGTGTTCGGCCAGGAGAAGGCCTCCAGCATCTATGGCCTCTACACGGCGTTCGCCTACTTCACTCCGATCATCGGCGGAACAATCGCGGACCGCTGGCTGGGCAAGCGCCGAGCGGTAATCATCGGCGCAGCGATCATGGCCGCGGGTCACTTCATGATGGCCTTCCAGCCGGCCTTCTACTTCGCGCTGGCGACGATCGCGCTCGGCAACGGACTGTTCCTTCCGACCCTGCCGAGCCAGATCAACGACCTCTACAAGGCCGACGATCCGCGGCGGCCGTGGGCGTACAACGTCTATTATGTCGGAGTGAACGTCGGCGCGTTTCTTGCGCCCCTGATATGCGGATATCTCGGCGAGACCTACGGCTGGCACTGGGGTTTCGGAGCCGCCGGCGTCGGAATGCTTGCCGGCCTCGTCATCTACCTGTGGGGTCAGCCCTACCTGCCCGCGGAGAGCGCGCAGGCCGAGCCGGCGCTGCCGGCGGGCACCCAAACGCATCGCGGCAGGGACACGGTCCTCCTGCTGCTCGGCATCGGTCTTGCGGTGACGATCTTCCGCGGCGCCTACGAGCAGATCGGCAATACGTTTGCACTGTGGATGCGCGACGACGTCGACCGCGTGATCGGCGGCTTCGAAGTCGGGGCGGCCATGTTCTTCTCGCTCAACCCGCTGCTGGTCATGGTGATGACGCCGTTCCTGCTCGCGCGCTGGAAGAAGCAGGCCGAGCGCGGACGCGAGCTCTCGCCGACGCAGAAGATGGGGGTCGGCGCCTTGATCGTCGCTTCCTCGTACCTGCTGGTCGCCGGAGCCGAAGCGTTCAGCGGCGACGGCCGAGCGCACTGGATCTGGCTGCTCACCTATTTCGTGATCTTCACGCTCGGCGAGCTCTACATTCTTCCCAACGGGCTCGGCGTCTTTGCGAGGCTCGCACCCCAGAAGCTCGGGGCGACGACGGTGGCATCCTGGTACCTCGCCAC
>DASSFK010000212.1:0-5423 GCA_035694565.1 Sphingomicrobium sp. | reverse complement strand
GCATTGCCAACTTCAGCTAGGAGAGCACTTGCCCGACAGTCCCGCTGAGACCGCCACTGGCCGTCCTGAGATCGACGTCGAAGACCTCCACGCCCTCGTCCTCAAATCGCTGGATGACGATCAGGCCGTCGAGGTCGTTTCTATCCCGCTCGCAGGCAAATCAAACATCGCCGATCACATGGTGATCGCGTCCGGCCGCTCGACCCGGCAGGTCGCATCCATGGCAAACAAGCTTGCTGACCGGATCAAGGAGAAATTCGGGAGGATCGCCCGAATTGAGGGTTTACCCGCAGCAGACTGGGTCCTGATCGACGCAGATGACGTGATTGTGCATCTTTTCCGTCCCGAAGTGAGAAGTTTTTACAATTTGGAACGTATGTGGGCTTTCGGCGATGATGCCGATAGGAGTACAGCTGCACGCGGGTGAGGGCTCATGCGTTTCATTGCTGTCTTTATTGGGCTGTTGGCCTTTGCGCTTCAGCCCGCACATGCGGCGTCGACGCCGAATCTGCTCAGCCTGGAGCAACAGCTCCAGGCGCTCGTCGGCTCGCAGACTAGCGACGTCGGGGTAGCTGCTGTCGATCTGACCAGCGGAGAAACGGTCAGCATCAACGGAAATACGGCCTTTCCGATGGCCAGCACGGTCAAGGTCGCCGTCGCCGCCGCCTATCTCAGCCAGGTCGATCACGGCCGCCGTTCGCTCGACGACCGGATTTCGGGTCTCTCCGCTTCCAGCCTGATGGAGCGGATGATGATCCACAGCGACAACCATGCGACCGACATGCTGATCCGTGATCTCGGCGGACCGAGGGCGATCCAGGAATGGGTCAAGTTCCATGGGCTCGATCATCTTCGAGTGGATCGGAATATCGCCCGACTGCTCGCCGACAAGCGCGACCTGTGGGATTATCGCGATAGCAGCACTCCGCTGGCGATGGTCGATCTTCTGCGTCGCCTCGACAAGGGCAATGTCCTTCAGCCGGAGAGCCGCTCCTATCTCATGGACCTGATGGGCCGTTGCGAGACCGGCAAGAACCGGATCCGCGGAATGCTGCCATGGGGAACCAGGGTCGAGCACAAGACGGGAACCCTCAACGGCTACACCAGCGACGTCGGCTACATCACGCTTTCGAACGGCCACCGGATCGCGGTCGCAATGTTCGCCCGCGGCGGCGCCGACCGTCCAAGGACGATCGCCGAAGCGGCCCGTGCCATCTACGACGGCTTCACCAAGCTGTTCAGCTGGCCAACCTACGGCTCGGCGTTCTCGGGCGCCGCTCGCAACTGAGTGCTTCTCCACGTCATCGCGCGTGGGAAAATCGGCCGATCCTCGGAAGCTGAGCTGGTCGAGCGCTACCTGAAGCGCATCGCCTGGCCGACGAAACTGACCGAACTCGGCGAGCGAACGGCTCTTCCGGCCGCTTCCTCGGGTTCGATCACAGTGCTTCTGGACGAAAAGGGCAAGGCGTTTTCGTCCATGGACCTCGCCAGGCAGCTCGAGCGATGGCGCGATCGCGGCACCCGCGAAGCCCGCTTCGTGATCGGCGCAGCGGACGGCCACTCACCCGAAGAACGCGGCTCCGCCGACCTCTTGATGTCCTTCGGTCCAGCGACCTGGCCGCACCTGCTCGTCCGGGCGATGCTCGCCGAGCAATTGTTTCGCGCCACATCAATCCTTGCGAACCACCCCTATCATCGCGAAGGTTGACGGGTGAAATCGCGTCTCGCCCTCGCAATCCCGCTTCTCGCGCTCGTTGCAGCGAGCGAACCCGTGCAGCCGTCCGGCGAGCCGATCGAGCTCACTGCGAAACGAGCGCTCGCGGAGGCGCGGGCCGCGGAAGCCGAGGTCGCGAAGCTTCAGAAGGTCGCGGATCAGGCCAAGGACGAAGCCCAAAGGATCGGTGCCGAGCGCGCTGCGGCCGCCGAAGCCATCTCCGCCGCCGAGGCGCGCATCAGCGCGGCCGACGCGAATGCCCGAGTCATCGGCGCCCAGATCCAGCTGAGGCGTCAGCGCCTGCAGCGCGAAGCGGCGCCCGCGACGGCCCTGCTCGGCGGCCTTGCGGTCATGGCGGAACGCCCGCCTCTCCTCGCCATCCTCGACCAGGGATCGACGCAGGAATTCGTCCGGGTCCGCCTTCTCCTCGGTACAACGCTTCCAGTGATCCGGGCTCGGACGGCATCGCTCCGGGCCGAGCTCGACCGGGGCCGAAAGCTCCAGCGGCAGGCGCAGCAAGCCCGCTCCGACCTCCTCGACAGCCGCGACACCCTTGCCCGGCGGAAGCGGGAGTTTGCACAGCTGGAGAGCAAGGCCGTCCTCCTCGCCCAGCAAACGGGCGGAGAAGCCCTCGGCGCCGGCGACATCGCACTGGCGCGCGGGGAACAGGCCGCGCAACTCGTCGGCGAGGCCGAGAGCGGCCGGCAGGCCCGCGAGATCGCCGCCGAGCTCTCGCTAATGCCGGCGCCTCCGGCCCGCCCGGGTACACCGCCGGCAAGGTCGGAAGCGCCGCTCGAATACATCCTGCCCGTCCAGGCCCCGATCGTCGAAGGCCTCGGCTCGGTCGCTTCCAATGGCGTCCGTTCGCGCGGGCTCACGCTGGCGACGTCACGAGGCACGTCCATCGACGTTCCGGCGAGCGGAACAATCCGCTTCTCGGGGCCGTTCCGAAGCTATGATGCAGTGGTCATCATCGACCACGGCGGAGGCTGGATGAGCCTGCTCCTCAATGTCGCTTCGCCGCTCAAGCCGGGTGAAAAAGTCCAGATCGGCCAGCCGCTTGGCCGCGCCATTGGTCGAATAGGCGTGGAACTGTCCCGAAATGGGCGTCATGTGTCGCCGGCTCTCATCGCAGGTTCATCTCAAAGCCTGTCAAAAGGCCCCAAAGAGGGTTAGGAAAAAGGCCGAACACCCGGGACATGCAGATCATGAAGCTTACGACCAAATTGCTTCCGCCACTCGCTCTTGTCGGGGCGCTTGCCCTGGTGCCGGTGACGACCAGCTCGCTCGCCGCCGCGGACTCGGCGAACTACCAGGAGCTCGAGACGTTCATGAGCGTCTATGAGCGGGTGAAGTCGCAATATGTCGACCAGGTCGACGATCACACGCTCATCAAGGGCGCGATCGACGGTATGCTGGCCGCGCTCGACCCCCACTCCTCCTACGTCGAAGCGACCGACTTCGACGTGCTCAAGGCGACGACGGACGGCAATTACGGTGGCCTCGGGATCACGGTCTCGGTCGAGGACGGCGCGGTCAAGGTCGTTTCCCCGATGGAAGACACGCCCGCATGGCGAGCGGGCCTGAAGTCCGGCGATTACATCACGCACATCAACGGCGAGCTTCTGTACGGCCTTTCTCTCGACGAAGCGGTCGAGAAGATGAAGGGTCAGCCCGGCTCGTCGGTGAAGCTCACCATCGTCCGGCCCGGCCGCGACAAGCCGTTCGACGTTGCCCTCGTCCGGGAACGCATCGAGCTCCGCCCGGTGAAGTGGGAAATCAAGGACGGCATCGGGATCATCAACATCAACTCGTTCGCCGGGAACACCGGCGACGCCACCAAGGCGGCGTTGCTGGCAATCGACAAGGCGACCGGAGGCAAGCCGCTCGGCTATATCGTCGACCTTCGCTCCAACCCGGGCGGCCTTCTCGACCAGGCGATCGACGTCAGCGACGCTTTCCTCGACCGCGGCGAGATCGTCTCGCAGCGCGGGCGCCAGAAGGACGATATCGAGCGCTATTATGCGACCCCGGGCGACATGGCGCACGGACTTCCGGTCGTCGTCCTGATCGACGCGGGCAGCGCTTCGGCGGCGGAGATCGTCGCGGCTGCGCTTCAGGACCATCACCGCGCCTTGCTTCTCGGTGAGCGCAGCTTCGGCAAGGGCAGCGTCCAGACGGTCCAGATCATGGGTCCGAAGGCCGCGCTTCGGCTGACCACGGCGCGTTACTACACGCCGTCCGGACGGTCGGTTCAGGCTGGCGGAATCGAGCCCGACCTGACCGTGCCGCAGCTGACCGATCCGGATGTCAAGGACCGCAAGGTTGTCCGCGAAGCCGACCTTCGCCGCCACCTTCTGGGCCAGGCGAACGTGGACGAGAAGCTTCTCGAGGAAGACGATTTCTCGAAGGATCCGCGCTTCAACTTCACCGCCGCCGAGCTCGACAAGAAGGGCATCAAGGACTTCCAGCTCGACTATGCGATGCGCACTTTGAAGCGCCTTCGCGCTCCGGGCACGAACGTCGCCGCGGCGGAACCGGCCAAAAGGTCGTAAATGAACGAAGCGGCGCTTCCGCGCGAACGGGGCATGCTGGGAACAAGGAACGCTTCGGCGGCGCGGCTGATTGCTTTGCTGTTGCCGCTCGGCCTTCTCGGCGGGGCGCTGGGTTCCCAGTATATCGGCGGACTTCATCCTTGTGAGATGTGCTATTGGCAGCGCTGGCCGCACGCCGCCGCGATCCTTGTGGCCGCGCTCGCGTTCACCGGTCCTGCAGGCTCGTCGCGGTCGCGCAGGCTGACGCTTCTGGCGGCTGCAGCAATCGCTGTTTCCGGGGCGATCGGAGTTTATCACGCAGGCGTCGAAGCCCGGATCTTCGAGGGTTTCACCACCTGCACGGCGACGAGAGGCCTCTCCCTTCAGGACATCATGAAGGTCCCCCTCGTTCGCTGCGACCAGGTGCAGTGGTCCTTTCTCGGGATCTCGATGGCCGGATGGAACGCCATTCTTTCGCTTGGAGGAGCGGCACTGATCCTCGCTTTGTCCCTTAAGGATCGGCGGTCGTGAAGCCGTGGCGTCCCGGCCAGCGCCGAGCCGACACGGATTCGATGATCCGGGTCGATCAGGCGGGCGAGTTCGGCGCCACCCGCATCTACGCCGGCCAGCTCGCGGTGCTGCGGCGCAATTCCTCCGCCGCCAAGCTCGTCTCGAGGATGGCCGGGCAAGAGCAAAGGCATCTGGAGCGCTTCAACGCCATGATGGCCGCCAGAAGGATCCGTCCGACCGCGCTTCAGCCGGTCTGGAACCTTGCCGGCTATGCTCTGGGCGCCGCCACGGCGCTGATCTCGCCAGGGGCGGCGATGGCCTGCACCGAGGCCGTCGAGACCGAAATCGATCGCCACTACGGAAAGCAGCTCGACGAGCTCGGCGATGACGAACCCGGGCTTTCCGCCGACATCGCCGAATTTCGGGCCGAGGAACTCGAGCACCGCGATATCGCGCGCGAAGCAGGCGCCGCGACCGCTCCGGCCTATCCCCTATTGACCTTCGGGATCCGTGCGGCATGCCGTGTCGCAATCGGGTTATCGAAACGGATTTGAGGAACCAGCACCGGCCGTCGGCCGCTGTTATGTTGGAAGGATCAGTATGACGAAGCTAGCAGCCCCTCTCGCAGTCGCTGCCCTTTTCGCCGGCTTCGCCTCGGCTCCCGC
>DASSFK010000211.1:0-26467 GCA_035694565.1 Sphingomicrobium sp. | reverse complement strand
TCCGGAGCCTCGGCAAGGGTCACTTGCACGTCTTTCGGGAACTGCATGAGACCGGCGGCTTCACGCGTGGCCCAGGCCCGGAGCACCTTCCGGTCGGGATTGTCGAGCGCGGCCGCTACCGCGTGCTTGCCCCAGAAGCGCGGCCGGTTCGAGGTTCCGTGGCTCTGGTGCGACTTCTTCCGTCGGGACATGCGGCGGCAATGGGCGAGTGGGGGCGGCCGTGCAAGCCTCGCACTATGCCGAAGCTGGCTGCCCTTTGCTCTCCGCCCGGCGCCGGTAGCTTCGCCAAGTTCCGACCACGATGATCAGAAAGATCGGATAGACCCAGAACCGAGCCGCGGCGGCATAGGCTTGGGGCATGAGGTCGAGCTGGATCGCCTTCAGCAAATGCGAGAATACCGTCGTAAGCTGAAACCCGGCGAGCCATAGCGGCCAGAATCGCTCGGAGCGAAGCGCGATGAGGGCAAAACCTGCAAAGGTCGCCGCATCGACAATGAACACGCCCATCTCGACGCCCGCATAGGCGCCACGAGGTTCATAGACGATATTGCTGGCGAAGGTTGCGAGGACGCAGATCCCCGCGGCCACGCGCTCGTCGGTCCGCCCGCACCAAAAGGCGAAGGCGCTGACCAAAAACAGGATCGCGTAATAGATCGGTGGACTCAGCATAGGCGAACAGCCGGCTCGGCGTGCAGCCGAGCCGGCTGGTCCATGTCAAGCCACAATGCGGAGATCGGCAATGCCGGTTTTCCGGTCCGGGCATTCTTCGCCGTCGCCGAACGAGACGGTGCGAAGCCCCGGGACCTTGCCCTTGGCTTCCGCCAGGGCCGAGTGACAACCGACGACCGAACCGCGTGCATCGACGAGGCCCTTCATGGCGGCCGCGAGTTCTTCGAGCACCGGATGTACAGTGCCGAAGCCTACTCGAGCGACAGTATTTGCCCGCATCACCCGAGCCTGAAGCTCGGCAATTTCGCTGAGCGCCAAATCGATCGTTTCTTCGACCGTCCTGACCTGGGTTGCGACTTCGTATGCGGCGTTCTCAATCTGATGCTTACGCATGACTGGCTCCTTTCCGCGCGACTTGAATCGCGCAGACCTGGTTGCCGAAACGAGAAGGATGTTGGTTCCGTCAGCCCCTTAGAAGCCTGGCCAGACTTTCGAGCCCCGCGAGATACATGCCCGCTGAAAAGGCCGCGCCAGTCGCAATCAGGAATATCCAGAGCAGCCGAACGCCGACGCTCATCTCATTCCGGGGGTGACTCCTCGTAGCGATCGGCAATGGCAGGGAAGACCAAGAAGACTCAGGCCTCTGCTCGGTTTTGAGATCCGGACTCCCGATCTCCCCTGCGCGATCAGCGTGCCGAATCTGAATACTGACCGCCCCTTCCGAATGATCGGCAAACGGCTCGGTCTCAATGTACGGCGATTGATGTATCAATCGCTGATATGGCTCGTGGTGGCGCGCGACGAGGCGTGCCGCGTGCGTACGACGTTCCACTCGCAGGGTCTGGAGCGCGACGCGAATGCGTTGATCGACGGTGTGCGGCGAGATGTTGAGCTCTGCCGAAATTTCCTTGGAGGAGAGATGCTGATCCACCAGCAAAAGACAGTCGAGCTGGCCGCGAGTCAGCTTCGCAAGCCGCTCCTCGATTGCCCCCTGCCCATCGTCAGGATCCCGCGATCCCGCCGCAGCGTTCACTAAACTTCCTTCCGAGCTGACTGCCCCCATAACTCAGGGAGACTTCCGAGTCCGCACCCAACTTAATGGGATTTGTCCGATTTGGACAATTACGGAAGGTTAATATGCGTCAATTTGGGTTGCCGGACGCGACTTATCTTATCTGGAGAAGCACTTAACAGGCGATTCCGAGGCGGCTTTCACGCGTCGCGTCCCGGCGGATTGCTCCTCTCGTCCGGCCCGCACTAGCTGCGCGCGGCGAAGGTGGAGAGAGTGCGCTTCCGACGATCGATCCATTGTGAATGGGTCTGCAACCTATCGGCGGGGTTCGAGTTGCATTCCCCAGAGGGGTGGGTGGTGACTTCCAAAATTCCCGACGAACAAGGCGACCAGGTCGAGGCTGTCTATCGCCATCTAAAGCGCACTCTTCGAGAGTGCCATGACCAGCTCGATCGGATCGAGGAGATGCTCCGCAACAGCAAGCAGGATAATGACCCGCGCCGATGACATTCGGATGAGGACAGGACACTAAGCGATCCCTGGGGCGCGCGGAACCGATCAAAGAGACGGTTGTTTAAAACGCGTCCACCCGCTCAGGGTGAACCTGTAGCCCCCCAGCGTAGCAAGCGACCCAGCCTTGAGCCTAGCTCAGGGCTGGGTTGCTTTTCCCTGGCTACACGCGCTCGCGATCCAGAAGCGTGATGTAAAGCGAACTCGTCATAACCAGAGCGGTTTAAGGCTCTCGCTCGGTATTGGCGAAAGCGCAGAGCCTCTCAGCTGCCGGAACTTGGGTTCAACCCTTCGCTTCACGGCTCGCCTGCCAATACAGGATCCCGACCTTGGGACTCGGGCTTGGCTACCAGCCTCTAACGCCGGACATGCTTGTCCTCCGATGAGCTCGTTTTCGCCGCGGTCGTCTCGATGCGGTCGAGTAAAGCTGCGCGAAGGCTCCAGCTCTCGGCGCTGCGCTCCATTTTCAACCGCTGATTGGCTGTGAGCATCGCCACCGACATCAGGAGGTCGGCGGAGGCGCGCTGGCGACAGGCTTCGGCAGTGTCCTTCGTCCAAGCGCGTTTCGCCGAGGCGCTCGGCACGGGAATTCCCAGGGAATTTGCACGGTTCGTCATAGGGGATGTGACCTGCTGGCAAGCGGGAGCGCGTTGACTCTCAGTCACTAAATGCCTGCAAGTACGCAATAGTGATGATCGCTCATAGCACAGAAGGAAATAAAACAATATGAAGTTTCTAAATAAACACAAGTGAATCTCGGGCAGGTATTTTTACCTCATACTATTGTTATTGTCGGTAGCCATATCCACATTATGGGTTGCTACCAGTCGAGATCGACGGTCTTTGGCGCTAAGTCGCACCTTCCTCCCTCTTTAACGTCTCCTAGCAGGCACGGCGCCAATTTTGGCGCGTGCCCGGAAAGGAACTCATCATGAAGCTTTTTGGAACCGTGAAGTCGTTCGACTCCGTCACGGGCAACGGTGAAATCAAGCCGGAAGCCGGCGGCGAACCCATTCGCTTCGAAAAGAAGGCCATTTCGTGGGGAACGAACAGTCCTCCGACGCTGGGCCAGCGTCTCTCCTATGAAGCGGGCACCAACGACAATCGCCAGCCCTGCGCGTTGAATCTCCAGACGGTCTGATCGATCAGAGGGCGGGACGAGTATTTCCCGCCCGCATCCTGCTCGCAAGGGGCCAAACCCGGGGAGGAGTTGAGCGGCAAACGCCCTCGCTGCCTGCCCCGGGTGAGGTCGTTGCCGCTTCGCTTTCCGGCAAATGATCGGCTCACCGTCCCGGGAGTACGGAGATGTTCTTAATTGAAGAGGCTCAGATTTGCCGTCGTCTTGCCGTCCTCTTTGAAGGTCGGCGAGAGGAGCCTTTTCTGCTGAATGTCGCTCTGGCCTTTGAAGATTTAGCCGCGGATGGCTTCGCTCCCAAAGTTTCCGTCGCTGTTCCGTTCATAATCTCGACGCAAGGATAGGACCCGCCGGATGGACTACCTGGATCCGATCGCCATGAGCAGCAGTGCGCTGGTCGCTGGTCTGCTGTTCGTCGTCGGTGGACTGTATGCGCGTCGAAATGGCAGGCTCCACACGCGTCAGGGTGCCGCAGTTCTCGCGGGCTTCGCGGCTTTCATGGGCGTGGTTTCAATGGGTGCCGGGATGCTGGCCTTGGTCCGGGCCGTTTGAGCACCCAGTGCCGCTAATTGCGTTTCGGTAGCTCAAGACTGATCGTCGCCGAGGCGGGCGTTCAGCTTTGCAAGTCGCTCCTTCAGCAGGGCGATATTCTCCTCGTTCGTCGCCTGGAGCTGCCGTAGATCGTTCTCGTCAATGTGCGTGATCTTACCGCTCTCAATACCTTTGAGGAGCTGGACCAGCCTGTCTCGCTCCTCGTGCCAATTCTCCGCGCTCACGATCGCCTCCACGTTGCTTTACCATAATAGGGAGCCGGGCCGTTATGTCAGCCTGTGTCGAGCGGACATTGGCAAGCGAGTGATTCCTAGCCATCCAACGCCGCGAGAATGGCGAACTGGCAGTAGCTCCTTCCTGTGTAGCCGAACGGCGCCTTCATTCGTTCTGCCGGCACATGGAACGCCAGAATCTCAGTTCGGATTGGACGCCAGAACAGATCGCGCAGCTGATGCGACTTTCGAGAGACGATCTATCTGCTCTTGAGATCGCGTCGAAGCTTGGCCGAACGGAAGAAGCGATTCAATTGAAGGCCAGACAAATGGGCCTCATCCTAAGCAGGCGGAAGGGCGACTAACGCTCGCATCGTCCCAATCCAAAGACACGATCTGTCGACCTTTTCGTGGAGATGGTCTGGCTTAAAAGTCCGCTTGAGGATCACCATATCTCAGTCAGCAGCGGGGCCGAGCGCCTGGCTGAGGAGACTGGTCATGATCCGTCCCAAGTCAAAGCGCAGAGGCTTCAGCATTTTTCGTTCCGCTAGAGATGAGGCGGACAAGAAACTCGAAGAGCAGGGCCGTGAAGGCGGGCACATGAGTTCGACTGCCGGTCGGATCGTGGGGACCCCAGACGCGGAAATGCCCTATAAAGTCATCCTGACCCTGGAAAGTGGTGACACCACTGAGCATCCGGTTGCAACGATGCGGGAGGCCGAGGCCTTCATTCGGCGCAATACTCCGCGCCCGGCTATTCGATCCACGACGTACGATCACGATCCGGACAGCGCGTGATGTCGGAGACAAGTGATGGATGACGAAACAGCACATGCCTTGCTGGACGCTCAGGCTGACATAATTGCGCTGCGGGCGGTCGTGAAAGTTCTGCTGCGCCGGACCTATGGCCTGGGCGACCAAATTCTCGGCCTCATTCGCGAAGACGCGCTCGCTGGTGTGGAGACTGCTCTTCAACGAATTGATGAGGACGAGCATCAAGAATATTTTCACCAAGCAGTACGCGAGGCGATGGCCGATCTTCTAACGCCCATGACACGATGAATGACCAACGATGTCGGGGGCCAAAGTCCGCAATGGGTCGAAGGAGATTCCTGCAAAGGCGGTGGCGCCGTTCGGGAAGCGGCCCGGTGAGGGGAGTCAACCGGACCGCTTCGGGGAGTTTGAGACCCGCCCAAGTTGGGATGTGGGAGCGAAGGCTGGCCTCGCTAGCCACTTAGCGGTGTTCGGACGCTGATAAATTAAACTGAGTTGAGCGCGGAGGCCTTTGTCGCGTTCGATTGCGCCAGGCCACCGTCACGGCCGGGTGCGACTACGCCTCCGCCCGACGCCGGACCTGATTTAGGGCGAATGCGGCTCAATGGCGCAGATCATCGATTGCGTGGAATCTTTCTCATGCGCTGGATTGAATGGGATCCGATACAACTGCGCGGCCATTGAATATCAGTGACCCGTTGTTAGACGCGCTCAACGCCCTTTGCTGAAACGCATCACCCATGAATCTGATCACCGGATCGATCCGCAACGTGCTTCGCAACGCCGGCTGGATCCTGGGCAGCAAGGGCGTCAACGCCATCTTCAGCCTGGCATATATGGCAATTGTTACCCGGACGCTCGGCGTGGACCGTTTTGGTCAGTTCGCACTTGTCCTTGGCGCGGCCAAGGGTGTGGAGCTCCTTGTGGCTTTTCAGACTTGGCAGATCGTGGTCCGTTACGGAATCCCGCATCTTCACGCTGGCCGCTCCACGGCTCTTGCTCACGTCGTTCGCTTTACAATGTGGCTAGACGCTTCGGCCGCGTTGGTTGCCGCTCCGATCGTACTCGTCACGATGATAGCTCTCGGCGGCCATTTTGGTTGGGATGCGGGCTTCATTCAGCAGGCCGCGGCCTGCGGTCTGCTCTTTGTGTTCGCAGCCTATTCCACACCCCTTGGGGTCCTGCGAATGTACGATCGATTTGGTACGGCCGCGATGGCAGATGCGGTGGCACCAATCGTCCGTTGTCTCGGAGTCCTTGTCGTCTGGATCTCAGGACCCAACGTGATTGGATTCATCGCCGCCTTGGGTTTGGCGGAATTGCTGACAGCGGCAGTCTATTGGTGGCTTGCATTACGACTGCCGGGAATGACATGGCGACTGGATCAGCCGCTCAAGTGGCGTGACCTTGCCGACGCCAACCAGGGAATTGGCAGCTATGCAGTGACGACAAATCTCACGTCGACACTTGATGCCTTTGGCAACCAGGCCGGGGTCATCCTTGTCGGCCTGTTGCTTACCCCGGCTGCGGCGGGCGGCTTCCGTCTGGCAAGACAAATTGGACAGTCTCTCAACAAGCTATCTCAAACCTTGGCTCGACCCATCTTCCTGGAATTCATACGCAGCCGCGCGGACGATGATGCATCAACTCAATTCCATACGCTGCTGAGGCAGATCATCCGCCTTAGCGGCATTGGAGCAGGAGTTGTCGTTGTCTCATTGTTGTTGCTTGGACAACCCGCGCTTCTTCTGGTCGGAGGTCGGCAGTTCCTCTGGGTTTATCCTATATTGTTGCTCTTGGGCACGAGTGCCGCATTCGAGTTCGCAACACTCAGTTTCGAGCCAGCATTGGTGGCACTGGGGCGACCCGGCACAGCGCTGAAACTGCGCTTCGTTTCGACGGTGGTTTTCTTGGCGATTACGGTGGCTCTGACGCCGCTGCTCGGTGCTATCGGGGCTGGTGTGGCGGCGCTTGTTTCGTCGATCTTATCATCGTTGATGCTTTGGGTCGCAATAAGTCGACTTCGCACCCATGAGATCACTGACCCAAATCACCGGATGACGGAGGCCATAGACCGGACCGATTGATGGTGGGACGACTAACCCAGCCAATCGCTGTTCTAGCCGCCGGGCGTACCGATCGCACTCGCGTTAGCTTGGCTTGGGCTGCTGCAGGCCGAACCGCCGAGCCAATGACTGAGATCTCGGTGCAGCAACTGGCCGAGTAGAATCACATCCTCGCTAAGAGCTTCGCGGACTCTGGCGCGCATATCGGGCGAGAGCACGGGTGCGGAGACAGAAACCTCATTCCAATTGAGTAACCTCTCGTGCCAGGACAAGAGTCTGCGAACCATCCAATGGTCTGGGCCTGCCTTGTCGACCCGCTTCACGCGAACTCGGAAATTCGCTCCAGCCAAGATCGATCGCGTGATAATTGGGGGACGTTTAAGTAGCCTCTGAAGCCAACCCAGTTTGAATCCACGAGAACCGCGATGCCGTGAGAAATCAGTGCGTCCATCGTCCGGCAGTTCGAGGAAAGAGAGCACCTGGCGGTAGATCGCAGCCGAATCGGCCATTACGTCGTCCATCACCACCACGAAGCAGCGCTCCCGACCTACCGCGTTAAAAAATTGCTCCACATACTTTCCGAGTTTGCCGATCTCTGGATATTGCAGCCATCGCGGATCGATACAGGTTCGTGGGACCCGCTTTCCCCGAGAGCGCAAGGGAGCAAGGGCCCATGCCTTTGCAAAATCCGTTACTGTTTCATCCCCGAGCAAGAGCAATCGCTGATGCAGCGACGGTAGCATGGCGAATGGGTCGCGCACCGCAATAATGAACTTCGACTCCGGCCAGATGCGCAGGATGGCTGCAATTTGCTTGGCGGCGTACAGGTAAGTGACGGATCCCTCCATTAGCATCGCGCCATTTGCGATTTCCGGGAAATAGCGTGCCAGATAGTCGCGCTGTACGGTCGCGACCAAGTCCGGATCATCGAGCATGGTCAAGTCATGCTGTGAAAAGAAATGCGGCTCCTTCACGATCGAGAATTGAATCTCGTGATGAGTGCTTAGATAGCGGGCAAGGGATGTCGTTCCGCAACGCGGCGCTCCGACAATCACCGCGAATCTTCGCTCGCTTTGCGACGCCAACCTTACCTCCGGACCGGCGCAAAATTCAGGTCTGAAAAGCATCCAATCCCGCCGATTGAGCATGCTGCAGTCCGGTTCATCGTGGTCTTGCTGATCCACACTCTCGTCATGATCGGCTGGCCCAACGAACGCCAATAGTCATGTTCGCATTCGTGAATGCGCGCAATTCTGATGGAAATCCGCAATGTCCCCGATGTTCGCAGCGCGATCGCATATTGACGGCGATCCGGGCGCCTCGTCGCGTCGTGGTCAGAACCGAGCATCCATGCCCACCCGGATCCGACGCGGAACGAGCGGCGTGAGTTGATCCTGCTGATCGATCGTGAACGGGTTGCCGAACGCGAACCGGTTGCCGCGGGTATCAAACAGATTGTCGACGTCGATTGAAAGGCCAACAGGTCCGCCCTCGATTCGGGCACCGACGGAGACATCGAGATAATTGCCCTGCGAGACGTCTAGCGGAAATCCAATTCCTAGATCAGACGATCCGACATAGCGCGCCGAGCCATTCAGACTTAAGCTCATACTGCGATTCAGCGACCGCTCGTAGTTCGCTGCCACCCTCGCTCCAACATGAGGAATGTTAGGCAGTTCGCGCTCGTTTGCATCAGCAAACTTTGGCATCGGCTTGGCAAGCCTCGACGCGCCGACGAACACAGACGTCTCGAAGTTGAAGCCAGGAAAAGCGTGCCACGTGGCCTGAGCCTCAAACGTCTTAATCCGTCCATCCCCAATATTTTCCGTGAACGGCAGCCCGGCCTCGTCAATCTGGTCTGCTTGAATGTCAGTCCATCGGGCATAGGAAATTCCAGCGCTGAATGAGAGCGGGTCACGACCCGGCTCACCGTAGCGGGCGCCTGCCTCAATCATCGAGATAGTGTCTGCGTCAATCCGATGCGCGCCGTTCTCTTGTCCGTCTGGCGCAACTTCGAGAAGCCCCGGACGAAAGGCCGATTGGTAGTGAACGAAGGCCAAGAGCTTGCTGTCGATTTGCCACGAGACAGCGGTCATGGGCGAGAGACGAATTTGGGTCCGAGTTGGCTCAGAGGACTCGTCCGGACCATCGTCGGCTACCTCGCCGTTGCTTTTTGCATAAGAGAGGCGCGCGCCGCCCGTTAGTGCGAAGCCGTGGCCAAGTTCGCGCGAATACTGTCCAAATATCGCGCCCTCCAAATTTAGATTTCGAACCTCGGCGATCAGTTCTGGGGCGGCGATGTCTCCCAACCGCCTGGAGGTTCGCGCTCTTGCGAGCAGTCCGCTAAATCCAACCACCCAGCTGTGGTCACCGTTGCGCCGGGAAAGGCGCGATTCATGGGACAACAAGCTGATCGCCGTTTCTTGTTCAAATTTGCGGGGAGATGTTGTGACCGTTGCATCGGCCACCTCGTCGACGTCATGCCGGACCAATGACGTTGTCGACGTTAACCGCGCTTCGGCCACGCCTTTGTCGAGAGTTACGTAGGCAAGCGCATAATCGTTATCGAATGGCTGAGCGATCACGGTAGACCGTTCGAGGCGCGGTGAACCTCGCAAAACATACTGGGCATCGCGGGTCGAAATGTCTTGCACGACAGCCCCGACGGTCACGGTCCAATCATCAATCGGATTCACGGCGAGCGCCACGCGTCCGCCATGGCTCGACGTTCGATTCACGTCCACGAGCTCGCGCGATGGATCATTGATGTAGCCGGGATCGCTCGATCTATAGACAACCGCCCTTATGGCGGCGCGGCCCTCCTCAAGCACGACATTCGCCATTCCGGCGGCGTCATAACCGGAACTCCCGTGCGCAACGGAAACCATCGCAGCGGACATCGAAAGCGAATTACGCTTGAAGTCCGGAGCATTCGGAACCAGTCGGATGACCCCTCCCAGGCCACCAGTACCGTAAAGCGTGCCCTGCGGCCCTTCGAGCACCTCAACCCTATCCATGTCATACAGGTTGAGATTGGGATCAGGTGCATAGTACGTAAGACGGACATCGCCGAGATATTCGCCGACCGTTGTTTGGCTGAACCCGCTGAAGCTGCTGTCGGCGACGCCGCGGATGAACAGTTTGTTTCGGCCGGGCCCGAGATGCGTCGATGCGAGAATTGGTAATCGAGCGACGATCTCGCCGGTACCCTGATCTGTTCGGGTCGGGAAATTCCCCTTCCTTAGATCAACAATCGAAACGCTCCCGGGGTAGTCTCTAAGCGGAGTCTGCCGCTTGCTCGCCGTAACGACGATCTCGGAAGGCGCGATCACTTGATCGATGGGTCGGGGCGATTTCGCGGCTTTAGACTGCCGAGTACGAGGTGGAGATGGTTGCGCCCGGACGACCCGAACGGACTGGTAGTCGAGCCAAACGACGGTTGCGCCGGTTCCCAGCAAGATCTGTCTCAACGCTTCCTGGTTGGTCAGTCGGCCTTTCGCACCCTTTGATATCTTGCCTACCAAGGCCGGATCATTGAGACCGACGTTTAATCCGGCCTGATCACCGAACTGTATTAAGACATTCCCCAGGCGACCTGGCGCGACATCGAACATCCGGCTTTGCGCGCTCGCGGGCGAGGCTAGAGCAACGAGAACTGCTCCGATGAAAACGCCTCTACTGCGTTGCATCCATCCGCTCATGGAGTGCCCAACCCGCTGAGGATCGACGAGCCTCAACATCAAGCAACTTGGCCAGCCTCGCAAAGAACTTATCGTCATTCCTCTCAATTTGAATCGTGCCTGTGAATGACCGCGCCGCGAGAGCGGGAGCAACCGTCACCTTGATACCGAGATTCCTAGTCAGATCCTCCGCTATCTCCGGCAAGGACGCAGATCGATAGGACAATCGACCCTTTTGCCAGCCTCCAACATCTGTCGGCGGCAAGCTTGAAAGGCGCATTTGCAATTCTCGGTCATTCCGCCTGAGAGCCTGTCCGGCCGTCAGCCGAACGGCTTCGCGCTCTGGATTATAGACGATAGATCCTTCCGCCACCTGGACCACAAGGCCGCCGTTATATTTTGTCACATTGAACGAGGTGCCGACGTCCACTACCTGGCTGCCTCCGACCTGGAGCGTGAAAGGCGCGCTCGGATCGTGAACAATCTGAAACGATGCCTCCCCCTTCTCTAGAGCAGCGAACCGATTATTGCCCCGGCTTAGTCGAAGGCGAGTATCGCCATTGAGCGCGATATGGTCGCGTTCGCCGAGGGTGACGGTCTTGCGCTCGCCCGCTTTCGTCGACACCTCATAAAGATCAGGTTGGCTTCGCCAATTTGGCGCCACCATGAAAACGGAGGCAGCAGCGATCGCACCGACTCCTGCGGCGAAGACCCAGCCTCTGCTGCCCTGTTGCGAAGCGGGAAGGTTATCATTCGCTCGCGAATCGATCGACTGCGACCAGCCGGCCAAGGATTCCTCTAGATCTTGATCGGCAATGGCGATCTCATCATAGGCTTGGCCGTGGCGCGGGTCTTTGCTTGCCCACGCAGTAAACATCTCCCAGTCCTCGGCAGATCCGTCTCGTAGGCGAATATGCCAAGCGATGGCTTCGGCGCGGATCGTTAACTGCTGCTCACCGTCCACTGGAATCAACCTTTCCGAGCTGAAGATCCAGATCCCCCGAATTGCTTCGATCTTTCACGTTCAAAACGACTTCGTAGGCTCGCTGAAGGTGCTTCTCGACAGCGCTCAAACTGATCCCAAAGTCTTCTGCGATCGCTCTTTGCTTTTCTCCTTCGATTCGGAATCGCCGGAATATTTCCGCGGTTCGATCCGGCAGACTGGCAAGTGCATCCTCGATTACAGCAAGCTGATCGCGAGCATGTCTTGCATCGTCCACTTGGCTGCGCCCTGCCGCAACTAGATCGGCTGCGAGTAGTTCGCCCCAGGCCTCCTCGCGCTTCTGTCGCCGAATGGCGGAACGGCGGCGGTCGAGAAACAGATTATCCGCCATCCGATAGAGATACGCGCGCGGCTCACCGATCGGGTGAGCCGAGATATTGCCCGCTTTCAGGTATAGGTCCTGGGCGAGATCTTCTGCCTCGTCATGCGATGCGCCACGCGCCGCGAAGAAGCGCAGCAGCGATGGCCTCATCGTCAGGATGAGAGTTTGCAGAAGTGACGACGGCATGGTGGCTAATAGTTGAATTAGGCCGCCGACGCTCGAAGAACAACGGACCTCGATCCACGGCCATCTAAAGCGATCAGGCTGCCTGAGCGCCATTGACGGCATGATCGGCTGAAACCCTTCCCGAAGTCGCAAGGTCTCCACCCATCAGGAAACGGCTGACAGCGATCGCAGCCCGGGTCGATGAGGGCGTTTCCTCCAACGCGATACTGCGCGTGAACAAGTCTTTCTGCACGGTTCCGAACCGGCGATGGTCAACGAATGCTGAAGCTAGAGCCCCCTTCATCTGGGAGGGATCGTCGATAACCCGTCCTGCGGACCAATGAGCGAAATTAGGATCGCCGGCGTAGTCGGCGCCACGGGAATTCAGGAACAGGCACGGTCGTGGCCTGATCAGAAATTCGTATACTTGGCTACTGGCGTCTCCCAAATAGATATCGGCAGATTCCGTATAGGTCATGTCAGTCGAAGCCGAGCTGGCCAAGTCGACATGAATGTTCTGGGCGCAAGCGTATTTTGGATCGAGAATGCCCGGAAAACTGACGCGCATCTTGTCGATCGACAGCACGATCTTGCGCTCGAACAGCATGACGTGAGGTGCAAAGATCAGATTATAATCTGGATTGGCCAGGAAAAAGTCGAGGACGCTACGTCCGTGCCGGTACCATGACGACAGGTGAGGCGACACATGGGGGTTGTATAGCACCGTGCTCCTGCCGTTCCCGCGAAGCTTGACGGGAAGTTCGGGCTTCCTCGGCAGATCGAACTTCGGATACCCGACGATCGCCATTCGCTCGGGGGCGACGCCAGCCTCTGATGCGAGCCGCTCACGAATCTTCGGTCCGGCCACGAGAACGAAATCAAAAGCCGCGCTGGTCTTGTTGAACCCGACGGCTCGATCTCCGGCACCATGACGCGTGTGGATTAGTTTCAAATTCTCGAGACCGTAGCGGGTCTTGAGAATAGCCGACGTCTTCTCAGCGACGACGAGAGCATCCAGTGAACGGAAGAAATCAAGATTGTCGCGGTAGATCGCGATCTTGGCTGCCGGGATCACGCCGTTCAGCGCCTTGATTGCGGTCCCGACGAGCGCCCTTCGAGACTGCAGCCGGGCCATTTCAAGCGGGAAAGGGTCCGGATATAGCGAAAGGAGACGGTTGACCTCCTGCCTCAGCAATTCGTTTGTGGTCGCGATGACGACCTCGAAAGCCGGACTCAGCCGGGAAAGTGCAATCGCGATAGGGAGGCTGTGAGCGACCTGGTGAATCTGGTCGTGATTGAAGAGAAATCCAACACGCATGCCGTTAAGACGGCGCGGCGAAACCAAACCCGCACCCTTGTGAAAACGACCGCTTGAACAGAAACGGCCGATCCGGAATTAGATGACGCGCAACCGGATGGGACAATCAGCGAGAACCGACGCGCCTGCCGCGAACAACAAGGGCGTTCGACGCGTGTTCGCGAATGTCGGGCTCCTCCTTGGCGGCAAGGCTGGGGCCGGCATTGTCAGTCTTGCCTATCTGGTTATCGTCGCGCGGACCCTGGGTGCCACAGATTATGGCGTCCTCATTCTGATCCATGCCTATGTGACTCTGATCGGAGGCGTCGTCGCTTTTTCCGGAACCTATGGCTTCGTAAGGTTCGGGAGCATTGCACTCGAGCAAAACAATCACGAGCGCGTCCTCGCCCTCGGTCGCTTACTGACTTTGATCGAGGGAGGGTTTGGCATAGTCGCCATTTTCATAGCGGCGGCCCTAGCGCCGATTATCGCGCCGCATATGGAGTGGCCCCAAGATGCCGTGCGATTTGCAACCGTTTACAGCTTAGCGATTCTGGCAAATGTACGGGCGACTCCGCTCGGCGTGCTCCAAATGGCCGGTCGGTTCGACCTGATTGCTCTGCACCATCTCGTATCGCCCGTCGTGCGACTGATCGGGAGCATTTTGGTCTGGGGATTTGGTGGCGGCCTAATCGGTTTCCTCGCTGTCTGGCTTGCCGCCGCCGTGGCGGAATGGGCGGCGATGTGGTTTCTTGGCCTTTGGGTGCTCGGGCGGATGGATCTGGATGCGCCCTTGCGCGGGACCGTGCGAGGCGTGTTCCAGAAGAATCCGGGATTGAAGAGCTTCTTGGTTACGACCAACGCGGACATCACATTACGTGAGCTCGCGCCGCGCCTGGTACCGCTTGCGATCGGCTGGATTCTGAACCCTGCTGCCGCGGGGGTGTTCTCGCTGGCTCAGCGGGCAAGCGTGATCCTTGAGCAGCCTGCGACATTGCTCGGCCAGGCGAGCTATTCGGTCTTGGCCCGGTTAGCAGCCTCAGGGGATTTGAAACACCTTAGCGCCACGGTCTGGCGAAGCTCGGCAGCCGCCCTTTCGCTTTCAATCCCCGTCGTTATCCTTCTCGCATTCGCCGGCACACCGCTACTTCATCTCCTCGGAGGGAAGAGCTTCAACGGCGGATCCGGCGTGCTCCTGTTGCTCGCGATTGCCCGCGCATTCGCGATTGCCGCTCCCCCGATTTCGTCCGCGCTGATTGCGATCGGACGGCCGGATCGCTCAATCTACGTGAACCTCACGTCGAACCTCTTCCTCCTACCGCTCCTTCCTTTTTTACTGATCACTCTTGGGCTGGATGGGGCAGGGTGGCATGCGGTCTTTCAGGCCGGCTTCTCGACGATCGCGCTCGCCTGGTTTTTTCGTTCCGCGAGCAGGCAGAGTTGATGGACATCTGGAGGCCCGGATTTGTTAGAGCCTCATTGGCTGAAGTCCTTGATGCTGGTGCCCTCGATGCTTTCCAGCCGGCATGGCTAACGCAGGAGGAACCGCCATATACGTTTCTCGCCGACCCTTTCGGGATTGTCGGCGAAAACTACACCTACGTCTTTGCGGAACGGCTGGACTACCGCGACCGGCGGGGAACGATCGAGGTCCTCAAATTCGACTCACTGATGCGCCTGATGGACCGCCGGACCTGCATTTCCGAGCCCTGGCACTTGTCGTACCCGGTGCCAGTCCACTGCAATGGCGAAGACTATCTTCTTCCCGAAGCTCACCGTTCTGGAGGTCTCCATCTCTATCGGGCCATAGAATTCCCTGATCGATGGGAGCGGATGGCAAGGCTGGATCTGCCCCTCAGCGCAATCGACGCAACGCCAATGTTCTACGATGGTCTTTGGTGGCTCTTTCACGGCCGACCCCACGCGCCCGGCGGCGAGCTTCATGTCGCCTACGCCGAGACATTGCTTGGTTCTTGGCGGATGCACCCGCAGAGTCCGGTACTGATCGACCCTCGTGGTTCGCGACCGGCGGGGCAAGTGGCGACTGTGCGCGGAAAGCTTGTCTTACCGGTTCAGGACTGCTCCCGGACATACGGTGGGGCGGTCAGGCCGCTTTGGATTGAACGCCTCGATCCGGACTCATTCGAAGGCCGACTTGGCGAAACAATCCAGCCGCCAGCGTGTCTTTCCCCTTTTATTGATGGCCTCCACACTTTGACCGCCTGTGGGGATATCACACTATTCGATGTCAAACGGATCGATCGATCCCTTGCCGGAAAGTTGGCTGGCTTTCGCGGCAAAGCTGTTCGAGCCGTTCAACAATCCGCCTTGCTCCGCGCCGGAACTCCTCGTCGCTAAAAATCGACAGCAACCGGCACCGTCCCGCGTCGCCCATTCCCTTCAGCCTAGCCGGCGACGAGACGGACTTAAGAATTGCCGACGCCAAGGCGCGAGCATCACCGGGCGGGACGAGTTCTCCCGTTACTCCTCCAACGATAGAATTGGCTATTTCGCCGACAGTCGAACCGATTACCGGAAGTCCCGCCTGCATGGCCTCATGCGCAGCAACGCAAAATCCCTCGGAGCGGGATGGTTGCAGGTATAGGTGCAAGCCAGAGAGGAAATCGCGAGGCTGCGCGCAAAAGCCGCTGAACGCGACATTCTCAAGCCCCGTTTGGGCAAGCAAGTCGGTCAACCGAGAGCGATCCTGCCCCTCGCCCGCAATAGTCACGGTGATATCGGGAACCGTCTGAGGCGACTCGCTTTGAATGAGAGCAAGTGCCTCTATCAGGACGTCATATCCTTTAACGGGATGGAGCCTTCCGAGACTCCCGATTCGGATCCTCTCACCTGGCATCCATGGCCGCCCTTGCGGAGCACCTGGATCTGCTGCGAACAGCGGCCAAGTTATTATGTCGCCGCAGCTAACGCCAAGCTCCCTCACGGTAAACGCCGTGACCGCCTCGCTGTCCGCGACCCACAGCACCGACTGATTCTTCATCCGCCGCAACAGGAATCGATTTACCGGACGGAGAAATGCCGCGTGTTGCCAACTGACTACCGGAATACCCTGGAACAAGCCCACCAGCTGCCCGAGCAATGTCGCCCGTGTAAGCGACGTCCAGATGACATCCGGCTGGTATTCGACAATTGCGCGGTCCAGCCACCTCAACGCAGCGAGATGATCCTTTTCACCGTTCGCCCGTACCTCGACCTCGAGGCCAGCCGATACTATCGCCGGGAGAGCGCGTCGATCACGGCCGGTGAGCGCAAAGATTGATACTTGGGCGCCAATGTTACGTAATGCGGAGGCGATGTGAGGGACCGGTAGGGCAGCACCCCCGCCCTCCACAGAATTGATGACGTAAGCAATGCGCATTGCCGTCCTTAGGCTCGGCTGAACAGGTCGCTGTAGGCCTTTGCCGATCGCCCGAGTCGAAATCGAGCTACGCTTTTCGCGAGTTTTTCCGGGTCAGGCCTTGGCCCATTGAGCTGCGCATCTATTGCTGCGGCAAACCCACTCGCATCGCCTACCGCGATCAATGTATCGAGGCCGGCGGACCTTAGTATCGCACGCATTGCCGGCGAACAGTCCGTGGCAATGACCGGCACTCCTGCTGCCAATGCTTCGATGACGACAGCCGGGTAACCTTCGTAGTCGGACGAAAGAACGAATAGTCGCGACTGCGCTAGGAGCCTGGGTAAGTCGCTCGAATATCCGGGCAGGCTGATGTCCCGTTCAAGTCCAAGCGATTTCACTTTGGTTTCGAGGTCGGAACGATCCGGGCCCTCGCCATAGATCGATAACCGGACTGGGCTTGCAAGCATCGACACGGCGTCGATCAACATGCGGAAGTTCTTTTGAGCCACGAGCCTGCCAGCTGCGATCAATTCAATCGGGTCGACCTCATTTGAGGCAGTGTCCGGACATGTGAACTGATCCTCGAGTATGGGCTCTTCAATGGCGTGGGACTTGAATCTCGCGTCGCCAAGCACTTCGCGCCCTTCGGCTTGAAGTTCGGGAGACATGTATACGAGGTGATCACTAAACCGGACCTTCCATCTAAGAGTCCGTTCAAAAAACAGCTGACGGATAGGACTGCGATCGGCCCTCCGTAGTGCATTGCTGAGCTTGCTAACGATTGGCGGGCATTTGGGTCCCAGGGCCAGCTTTAAGACCGCGGCCGCGCCCAGATAATAGTTCCCGGGCAAGAACAGTACGTCGGGCTGACACGTCCGCGCGGTCCGCGCTGCGAAGGCTGCAAGCACAGTACGCGAAAAGCGCGACCGATGGATCTCGCGAAGCGGGTGTTCCAGTGACACGCGCTCGTCCAGTAGCGGCCTCAGCGCGCCGGCAGTGCTCCCGCAAACCAAGACAACCTCTGCGCCGTCGCTCGCCCAACGAGAGGCCAATCGGATGGCAATCCGCTCAACGCCGCCGGGCTGAAAGTCATGGATGACAACGAGAATTCGCATCAGGGCTACGCTGAGTCATATCCATCAAGCTCACCGAGCCAAACTTACCATTTCCCAACTTCCTGATCGGCTATCGCTCGGGCAACCGATATTTGAGATATTTTAATCCCAAATCGGGCAGACAAGCTTCGCCGGAGCGGGGCATACCAACCTGACTGCTTGGCGGTCCCGCTCACCGTCTCAGTTGGATGCTCCCGAATATATCTTGGCGTCCATTGGCCCAGCGACGTAGCCGCCGGCTTTGCCGTCGGTGCGATCTGGGCCGCTTTCTGCTCACTCGTCGCGCAGCACTTCCAGAGCATTGGTACGCAAGCGGGAGGTTCAGAGCCGCATATCAGAAATTGAATGCGAGCGCCGAGTAGATGCGATAGCTGGTCTGGTGATCCGCCCAGGTCGGACCACCGGAAAACAAAAGCGAATGATGTTCCGACATCTTGAAGGTCGCCCCGACTCCGGCCCTGGTTTGCGCAGTGCCGCCAACGGCATCCTGTCCCTGCCTCGCGACCTCTATTCCGGCGGAGAATCCAGCTGAGAATTGGCGGGTTGCGGCAAGTGCCGCCTGCCAGAAATCCCGGTTTCCAGCACCCGGATTGATTTCGTAACCGCCGCCGCCAAAGACGCTCGTTGAACCCATATCCTTCTGAAGCCAGACCGGCAGCAGAAGACGCGCTTTGCCATTGTCGGTGAGGCTCGACGTCGGCAGGATAACTCGCGGGAAGACAGCGGCCGAAAAGCCCGCCTCCTCATCATTGAAAAAGCGATACTTGGTGCCGAGCTCGACGTCGCCGCTCCCAGTGTGCCAACCGGTACCACTTTCATGATTGAAGCTGAGCGGAAGAGTGGCCGTCAGCTGCAAGTCCTTAACTGGGCCATAGTTCAGATCGACTCCGGCATCCCCGTCGAAAGACGCGTGCCGCCCCTCTCCCGTGGCAAATGCGTATATCTCCCAGTGCCCGGTCTCGGTGGGCGCCGGATCGTCGGTCAGATAAGGAGGGCCAGCGATCGCCGACGCTGACAGGCTCCCAAGAGCGACGGCGAGAGGCACCGATCGCTTCATGCTGTCGAAGCCTGTCCGTGGTGGCGACCTGCCCGCTGCGGGATCAAGGCTATCAAGACTACAATCAGTCCTGCCAGGACGACGGTTGCCAACGGTCGACTCCATTCGAGGCCGCCTTTGTCGACTGGCTTGTCTAGCCAATCGCCCACAGTCGCGCCGAGCGGACGGGTCAGAATGAATGACGCCCAAAATAGCAGCACCTTCGCGAGGGCCGGTGATCGTGTTGATGTCCACGCTGCCGAGCGTGCGATGCCAGGTAAAGAGGGAGATCAAGACGCAGGCAAATAGCAATATCGATCCGCCGGGATACCCAATACCGAGCGACCGAGTGCTGAAATCAGCCAAAGTCGTTCCTGCCGTCGTCGAAGCGACAATCGTTGCCCAGTACAACCAGGCATTGAACTTTTTTGCCCTCAGGTGAAGCCAGATCAGCGCAACCAGCACCGCGCCGAAGAGTGCGGTCCCGATCAAATAGCCGTTCGGAACGGGATTAGCCGTCGTCTCACCTAGCCAGGTCATGGTCACCGTATCGCCGCCGGTTTCACCCAGCGTCGTTGCAAGAATCTTGATGACCCAAAAGCCAAACGTGACTGCGGGAACCTTGGTCAACGCCTCCTCCCGAAACTGGTGATCATTCATGCTGAAATTTCCTCGCTTTCTTCACGCGACGAACCCGAAAAATTTCGCGGGAGTTCAATTAATGCCACCAGGCCAGGATTCGCATCTTTAAGAATGAGCCGACCGCCATGGAGATGCGCGACAGCACTCACGAGATTCAGACCGAGGCCGTAGCCAGCCGTGGTACGGCTGCGCTCAAGCCGTGCGAAACGCTTCGCGATCCGGCCCAGTTCGGAGGACGGAACTCCGAGACCGTTGTCGGCAACCTGAATGCGCCAAACCGAGCTGGAGAAAGTCAGTGTCAGTCGGATTACGGTTCCTCGGGGCGTGTGCGCGAGGGCATTCTCAAGCAGGTTGATCACGGCCTGGATGATCAATTCGCGGTCGCCGGTGATCTTGACGTCCGTGTCAATGAACCAGAGTAACGAGTTGCCCTGGTCTTGGACCGCCGGCGCGTAGCTTTCGGCCACTTCATTCAGCAAGCCGCTGAGATCAACCTCTCCGAAGAATCGCCGAGTTTCTCCACTTTCGACTTCGGCGATGCGAAGGATTGCCCCGAACAGCGACAGAACTTCATCAACCTGCGCAATCGCTTCCTCTAGAACGACCGGGCTCAACTGGCCGCTCCGATTCTCGCTCAATCCATTTTCGAGCCGCGTCCGGAGGTGCGCCAGAGGCGTCCGGAGGTCATGGGCAACGTCGTTCGAGATTTGCCGCAGGTTTTCAACGAGTCCCTCGACGCGATCGAGCATTCTATTAAGCGTCGAACTGAGCTCGTCGAACTCATCATGACGCGGACTGACCGGCATGCGTTCACGTACATTGCCCCGAATGATGACTTCGGCCGAACGGCTGATCGAATTGAGGCGGCGCCGCAAATAGGAACCGAAGATGGCGGCCCCGCCCAAGCCCACGCAGCAGGCGGCAAAGAATGCAAATGCAAAAACGACAATGACGGTCTTATCGATGCGTTCGATCCATTCCCGATCGGCGGCGACGACAAGCCGTTCTTGGGGCGAAAGATCGACCACGTATGCTCGAGCGCTATCCGGACCCTCGGTCGGGTCGATGAAGATAATATCATGCGTCCCAAGCGCGGGCCTTGCCGTTTGCAGCGAACCTAGGATCCGGCGACCATCGGGCGAAAACACCGCATATCCCGTTCTCGCTGGAGACGGAGCCTTCTCGCGCTCGTGGATGGCTTCGGCAAGTTCGCGCGCTCCTCCAGTCTCATATTCGGCAATGACGGCTTGGGTTTCATCAATGATCATCGCGTCGAGTTGCCGCATGAATGCGGCGTGCATCACGAAGAAGATGACGAGTCCCAGCAAGGCCAGACCCAAGACGAAGGCACCGAAGTTGAGGAAGGCGATGCGGTAGGCCGCGCTGGTCCGCCAATTAGTCATCGCCAGCCATCCGATAGCCGGCACCTCGCACCGTCTTGATTAGATCCGCCTTGCCGCCTTCGTTGAGCTTAGAGCGCAATCGGTCGAAATGGTTCTCAACAATATTGGTCTGCGGGTCGAAGTGAAAGTTCCACACGCGTTCCAGGAGCATTTTTCGAGGGTCTCTTGCGCCAATTGCCGCATCTGGCCTGAGGGTTAAATAACCCTGGGTAAGAACCGCTCGATCGTTATCGCCAATGTCCGCAATGAGTGGAGAGCGGTCATCGATGGAACAGATGGAAAGTGGACGCTAAGGAGTGCGGAACCTGAGGGCATCCGCCGATGGATCAATCAGCTCGGCGCGCAGGCGTCCATGCGAAAGATCCTCTTCAGCCACCAGGCCGATGTTCGGGCAATAGTATTTTTGCGCGACCGATCCTGACTCTAGCGTGCTCCGCTCCTTGGTATTCAGGCAATGGTGGAACAGCCGCGGTGGGAGCGCGTCAGGTCGGCTCAAAGTCACGTCAATGTCGACGGCTTGGACGGCCGCGATGTCCTCGGCGTGATCCTCGTAGAACTCTTGCTGATAGCCGTCGCCCTTGCGAGGGCTGGCAAGCATGATGATACCGGCCACGCCAAGGGTGCCCGTGTTCGCCACGTCCGCACCCGCCTCCCATGACCCATCCCCTTGGACGCAGCCGTTCGCGTCGCATTCCTTCGTGTCTTCGCCGAGATACCAGACGTTGCCGGCATTATCCTGCGCGTACCAGTCGAACGTATCTTCCTTCAGCGTAAAGGGCCCGGCGCAGGTCGCTCCGACAAAGACCTGATCGTGGACCGGTCGAGCGGTCACTCCGGCTTTAATCTTCTTCTTGTCGCTGGTCACCTCGACGCGAGTTTGCTCGCAGCCCTCCGGAGTGTCGGACCGATAGTACATGATTGTCCCCGGAACGAGCGGAAGAAATTGATTATTGATCGTGAGTGGATTGGAGAAATTCGCGGGATCGAACGGGATCGAAACATCTCTCGTTTGCGCGGGCTGCGGAATCATCAGAGCGAATGCTCCGGCGAATGAAAAAAGAGCCGTTTTGGAGCGCATCATCAATCCTCCTGGGCAGCTGCGGACCTTTGGATATCCAAAGGCCCTGAACATCAGACGTCGCCATCCCTTGCTTTCCGCATCTCGTGCGTTCGAAGTCGTTTGAGACGCCGCGCCCGGGGTCAGGAGTGCAGGGGCGCTTCGAACTTCAACTATTGTCGTCCCGCGGAACCCGGCCCGTCGCGTTGAGCAGGATGTTTTCCGAATACCGAATGGAAAACCGTACCCTGAAGGGGGCGAGGCAAATGAGAAAGGGCGCCGTTCCGTGTCGGCGCAAGCCCGGCCTTTGACTGAGCGGGCGGACGCGCCGCCTACGTCGCTCACCAGTAATGGTGATGTGATCACCAACGTGTTCTTTAGCGCGGATGCTCCGCCAGGCTCGATTGACATACTTAAGCAGATTCGCATTGACCCTGCGATGGCTGTGCCACCGGGCGTGCCCGAACCCTCCACGTGGGCCATGATGCTGCTGGGTTTTGGAGCTATCGGTTTTTCGATGCGCCATCGCCGTCGAGCGGAGTTCGCGCAAATAGCTTGAGTGAGCTAACGAGATGAAGGGGACGGTCGAGAGACGGCCCCTTTTGTCTTGCGCCACGGATCGCGTTTACGCGGCGGTCGAAACCGTCCTCAATCAGTATCGCCGTGACGGCGTTCCAGAAGAAAAGATTAGAGCTGTGCTCGATCGTGCCATCATTGCCTCTAGGCAATTGGAGGCGACGAGGACGCTGATCGGGCAGCCGTGGCGCTAAGGCATATAGGTATGCTGAAGCCCATCGCATTTCATCGGGACACGCTGCCGGTATCGCGGCCACAAAGCGGTCGTGCCGTTCATCAATGTCGGTCCGGCTAATGGAGGCCTGGCAGGCTCAATGAACAGTGCGGAACCTGAAAGCGTCATTCTTCTCGTCGCTGTCAGTGGGGCCCAACGTGATGAATGTTGGCTCCGAAAGCTTGCCGCTACCGGCGGTGACAAACACGCGGACGAATGCGCCGGTGGTGCCGTCATATTCAAGCACGGCATTGCCCAGCTCGCTAGCAACCAGGAGGTTGCCGTTGAGGAACGCAAGGCCTTCTGCCTCATTGAGGCCTCCGCTGTGGGCGGTAACGAAGGTGCCTATCAAGACGCCGGTCGTGCCGTTGTAGCGCTTGACCTCGCTGGTCGCGGCGCTGCTGAGAAACAGGTCACCGTTGGGCCCGAAGACCATGCCGGTCGGGTCCTGGATTTGGCTCGTAGCAGCGGGGATGAACTTGTCGACGAACGCGTTCGTTGCCGGGTTGTAGCGAATGACCTCGCCGTTTCCTGTTTCCGGGGTACTGGCGACATAGAGCAGGCCATCCGGTCCGAAAACCACCGCTTCTGGGTCGTCGAGCCCAGCCGCGTTGGCAGGATCGACGACGGCCTCGAACGCGCCGGTTGCACCGTCGAACCGCAGGATCTGGTTACCTTGCAGGCCGTCGTCGCTGGAGCCCGAGGCGACGAACAGGTCGTTGCCGGGACCGCCAAAGGCGATGCCGGCCGGATCGAACAGGCCGTGGCCGCTGGCGAAGATGCCTTTAAAGTTGCCTTTCTCCCCGTCGTAACGGAGCACTTCATTGCTGCGGCTGCTGACATACAGGTTGCCGTCGGGACCGAAGACAACACCTTCGGGTTCGATGAGTCCGCCACCGCGGGCGAACTTGCCTTCAAAGGTGCCAGACGCACCGTCATATTCGAGGACGCTCTTCGTGTCGTCGCTGCTGACGAAGAGATTTTGCGCAGCAACTGGCGGAGCCAATGCGGCAGAGAGAAGCAGCGCCCCGGCCATCAGACCGGCGCGTTGGGACTGCGAATATTTGGACATGGTGGACCTCCGTTCGCGTAATGCTGAACGGTGACGGCCGTCGAGTTGGTCCTTGGCAGTCGTCACGAAGGCCGTGTCAAATAGCAGAAAGCGCAGTTTAAGGCCAATTTTCGCGTTGCTGTTCCGGACCCTTTCTAATGGCAGCTTCTGTAATGGGCCTGGCCCGTTACCGTATCTTTAGGGGGAAAGCAGACATTCTAGTCGACCAGGTTTGCGGGCGGCGTTCATGTATCCCTGTGTATCGCTCATGTATCGCGGACAGGCGGGGAGCCGTTGTAAAACGGCGGATTCCTAAGAGAAACAGCAGAATGGCGCCGTAAGGCCGCATCCGGCACAAAACGAGCAGCTTCCTTGGGCCAGAAAGCCAGAAAACCGCCATTTTAGCACTGGTGGAGAGGGCTGGATTCGAACCAGCGTACGGGAAACCCGGGCAGATTTACAGTCTGCTGCCTTTAACCACTCGGCCACCTCTCCAGGTGCAGGCAGGCGCGCCATGTGGCGGCCGATGACCGGAGTGTCAACGGGTCCGCGGCACGGACATGAGCCTGTCGCAGGCAGATCACTCTCGCCGCCCATTTCCGATCGGATTGACAAGACCGGAGGGTCAGGTCATTTCGTGGACATCCATCGAGACCGGCTGAGGGACAGGCCCGAAGACGCCGGGGCAACCGGGAGTGAGCGACAGCCCACTCCAAAGGTGCCAAGTCCTGCGGGGACCTGAGGTCCACCGGCAGATGGTCGAGGCAAGTCCCTGATTGGACTGAAGCCTGCGCTGTCCGCCACCCCGCAAGCCTCGATGCAGGAAGCAGGGGCAGGACGTGACGGTCACGGCAAGAATCAAGACGGAAACGGATCACGGGACGCGAGGCGAATTTCGCGCAACGCTCGACCTCGCCCACGCCGGCCCTGCCGAGCTCGAAATCCGATACGAGGTGGCGGGACCCAAAGACGCTCCATTGCTCATCGTCGCGGGCGGAATCTCCTCGGGCCGCCACGTGATCGCCACCGCAATCGACCCGACGGACGGCTGGTGGCAGAGCCAATCCACAACCTTCCGCCGCTACTCGCTGCTTTCCATCAACTGGCTCGGCGCCCACGGCGAACTCGACCGCCCGATCGATCCTTCGGATCAGGCGAAGGCCTTTCTAGCCACGCTCGATTACCTCCGCCTTGACCATGCCACCGCCTTTGTCGGCGCAAGCTATGGCGCGATGGTAGGCATGCATTGTGCCGCCATCGCTCCGGACCGCGTCCCCGCACTCCTTGCGATCAGCGCCGCACATCGCTCGCACCCTTTCGCCAGCGCCCAGCGCGCCCTGCAGCGCCAGGCGATCGAACTCGGCGAGCGCCTCGGAGCGCCCGAGACCGGCGTCGCCTTGGCCCGCAAGCTCGCGATCCTCACCTACCGAACGCCCGAGGAATTCGCGGAGCGCTTCGCAACGCCATCCGCAATCGAACACGGCCGCGCCCGGGCAAGCTCCGAGCCCTATCTCGATCATATGGGCGAGAAGCATAGCGCCAAAATGGGAGCCGCCGCCTACCGCCGCTTGTCCGAGTCCATCGATCTCCATCGCATCGACCCGGCCGCGATCGCCGTCCCCGCAACCTTTGTCGCGGTCGACAGCGACCAGCTCGTTCCCTCCGCCGACACGGCCGCGCTCGCGAACGCCGTTTGGAACGCGCGCTTCGTCAGTATCCCATCGCTCTACGGTCACGACGCCTTCCTCAAGGAGGAGCACGCGATCGCCGCGATCATCGACAATTTCCTGAATTCCTTGGAGCAACCCCAATGACCAAAATTGCAACTCAGGCAGTTCGAGCAGGAATCGACTGCGACACCGCCTTCGGCGCCGTCACTCCGCCGATCGTCCTGTCGTCCAACTTCACATTCGAGGAGTTCGGGAAGAAGCGCGTCTACGATTACAGCCGCAGCGGCAATCCGACGCGTGACCAGCTCGCCACCGCGATTTCCAGCCTCGAAGGCGGGGCTGGCGGTATCATCACGTCCACCGGGATGTCGGCAATCGCGCTCGTGCTGCAGGCGCTCGCAATTCCGGGCGACCGAGTGCTGGTTCCGCACGATTGCTACGGCGGCAGCTGGCGCCTGTTCAAAGCGCTCTCCGGCAAGGGCGCGTTCGAGCTGGAGGTCGTCGACTTCACCAATTCCGACGCGTTGCGTGACGCCTTGACCCGGAAGCCAGCGCTTGTCTGGCTGGAGACGCCGTCCAACCCGCTCCTCCGAATCACGGATATCCGCAACGTCGCGAAGGCCGCGAAGGCCGTCGGCGCACTGGTCGTCGCCGACAACACCTTTCTCTCGCCAGCGCTGCAGCGCCCGATCGAACATGGCGCCGACATCGTCGTCCACTCGACGACCAAGTTCATCAACGGCCACAGCGATGTCGTTGGCGGGGCAGTCGTCGCGGCCGACTCCGTCGTTCTCGAGCAGCTTCGCTGGTGGGGCAACGCGCTCGGCCTCGTCGGCGCCCCGTTCGACTCCTTCCTGACCCTCCGCGGTCTCCGGACGCTCGATGCGCGTCTGCGCGTCCATCAGGAAAATACGGCGCGGGTTGCGGAAATCCTACGCCAGCACC
>DASSFK010000210.1:0-5482 GCA_035694565.1 Sphingomicrobium sp. | reverse complement strand
CGAGGTCGCCGTCCTCCGGCTCGCCATGTTCGAACGCGCTCATCGACCCAGCTCCATTTGTATGTCGTTTGCGACCGACGCCGCCTGGCCCCTGATATCGGGGACCGCGATGATTTCCCAATAGCGGCCCTTGGTCAGCGGACCCATCGCCCAGGCGAGCTTCGAGCCCGTAACGCGCGAACGGTCATCGACGTCCAGGGCTATGCCGAGATCGTCGGGCCTGGCCAGCCCATCGGCGAGCATTCCCAAAAGGAGCGGATCGCGCGTCCGGGCGATCGAGCCGAGCGGCCCGGTGCAGTTGATCATGTAGGCGAAGCGGCCCTCGACGATCCGCGACGAGCCGCGGCGCCGGTATGCCACGGCCAAGCCTCCGTCCCGGTCTTCGACCGACTGGATCCGGCCGGCAACGATCTCGAGCCGCCCTTCGGCGATCATGTCGTGAAGGCGCCTGGCGACTTCGGGAGCGATCCGGTGGCGGTGGACGTCCCACCACGGCCGGGCGTGACGCGCGAAGCGCTTCTTCTCCTCGAGCGAAAACCCCTGCCAGAGCTCGTGCGTGTGGGGCCGAAGCGAATCGACCGCCGCTCGCCAGCCGACCTCGGCGCCGCGAGTGCGAAGCCAGCGCCAGAGGGTCCGGACGTGGCCGGAGGGCACGTCCTGGGCTTCGATCGGGGCCGCGACCATGTCGTCCAAATGGCCGCGCGGGATGAGGCCCCGGCGCGATAGTCCGAGGATTCGCCCGCCATGACCCGCGGCATCGAGCGACAGCACCGCGTCGACCATGGTCAATCCGGTGCCGACCAGGAGCACGTCCTCGTTCGTGGCCGCCAGGTCCTCGACCGCGGCGAGCGCTTCGGCTCCCCACGGATTGTCGATCACGCGCGGGCTTCCTCCGCCGAACGGCAAGGGCTCCGGCGGCTGGTTGCCGATCGCGAGCACCAGCCCGCTCGCATCCACCGCATCGCCATTGTCGAGCTGGACGGTCCAACCGCGATCGTTCGGCTCGGCCTCGACGGCCTGGCGCTCGACCAGCTTCAGACGGCCGGTGTCGACGCCGTCCTTCAGGACTTTGCGAAGGTAGAGCCCGAACTGCCGGCGCTGGACGAAGTCGCGGCGAGTCCCGCCTTCCGCCTCGGCGACCCGGACGAAATCCTCGAGATCCTCGGGCCAGACGCTCATCACCTCGGCCCGCACATTGAGAACGTGGGCAGGCTCCCTGGTCGAATAAGCGACGCCCTGGCCGGCCCGGCCGCTTCCGTCGATCAGGACCGAATCGATGCCTTTGCGGGCGAGCTGAGCCGCGACCATGGTGCCCGAAAACCCGCCACCGACGATCGCGACCGGACGACCCCGGTCAGATTTCATAGTCGGGCCATGCGTTCGGGTTCTTGGCGCCCGACTTGCGCTTCACCATGTGATCATGAAGCCGCATCACCGTTCGCCCGGCGGTTTCCGTGAACCATCCCGGTACAATCGCATGAATGATACAGGCAGCCCCGGCGCCGATCAGTTCGACCCCGATCCTGACCGCTCCGGCGCCGTGGCTGACCCACGTCATCCCGAGTGAGCGCGGATGTTCCGTGAAGATGTTCCCGGTCCGCTCCTTGTGCCGTTCTACAGCCATGTCCCCGCTCGTGCTGTGAACCAAATTGGTGGCCCCGGCAGGACTCGAACCTGCGACCTGCGGTTTAGGAAACCGACGCTCTATCCTGCTGAGCTACGGAGCCGCCAAGCGGGGGAATAGGCATCCGGCGCGGCTTTATCAATTCACTTGGCGGGGCGGAACGACCGGGAGCGGCAGAGGCATGATCGGAACCCCTTCGTCGATCAGTGACCTCGCCTCGTCGGCGCTCGCCTCGCCATGCACCTGGCGCTTCTCGATCTCGCCCAGATGCATCGCCCGGGCCGTGTCCGGAAGATCGGTCCCGACCCATTCCGAATTGCTGAGCATCCTGGCCTGGAACGCCGCGACCTCGGCAATGACGTCCTTGACGTCAAACTGCGATCCGCCGGAGCGGCCGACGCGCGGCGCCATCGGCGCCTTCCCGACCTTGGGAGAACCGCAATAGGGGCATTGCACCAGGCCGCGCTCGAACTGCCGTTGGAAATCGGCGCTGGAATCGAACCAGCCTTCGAAGACGGCGCAACCGTCGTCGCAGCGAAGGTCGAAGACGATCATTTGGCGACCGCCTCTTCGATCAACCGGCGGTGGGCAAGCGCCGGCACCCGGCCGCGAACGTCCGTGATTCGGCTAAGATCGACGTTGATGGTCTTCACTCCGGCTCCATCGCCCATGTCGAGCAGAACCTCGCCCCAGGGATCGACGACCAGCGAATGGCCGTAGGTGCTGCGCCCGTCCTCGTGATGCCCCGACTGGGCTGCAGCAACGATGAACAGGCCCGCCTCGATGGCCCGGGCGCGAAGCAGGACTTCCCAATGCGCCCGGCCGGTCGGAACGGTGAAGGCGGCGGGAACCGCGATTACGTCCGCATTGGCCTCCGCAAGGCGCGCGAACAGGGCCGGGAAGCGAAGGTCGTAGCAGATGGTGAGGCCGAGCTTGCCGACGGGCGTTCCGTCAACGATCACCGCTTCGCTGCCATGCCTGTAGACGTTGCTCTCGCGCCAGCTCTCGCCGCTCGGAAGATCGACGTCGAACAGATGGATCTTGTCGTAGCGGGCGCGGACCTCGCCGCGCGGGTCGATCACGAAGGCGCGATTGGCGAGCTGCCGGCCCTCGGTCCGAACCGCGAGCGAACCGATGTGGACCCAGATGCCGTGCCTGCTTGCCGCCTCGCGGGTCGCAGCGAGGACTTCGTCATTCTCCTCGAGCCGGACATTGTGCGCCGCGCGCTCCGCGTCGCGGTCGAGTAGCCCCGACATCTCCGGGGTGAAAAGCATGGCGGCACCGCCGTCCGACGCCGCCGCGACTGCATCCGAAAGACGCGAGGCATTGGCGGCGGGGTCGATGCCCGTCTGCGACTGGAAGAGCGCGATCTTGACCATCAGGCCGCCAATAATTGCTCCAGCTTGCCGGCGCGGTCCAGCGCGTAGAGATCGTCGCACCCGCCGACGTGCTTCCCGTCGATGAAGATCTGGGGAACGGTCGTCCGGCCGTTGGCGCGCTGGATCATCTCTTCGCGTAAAGGGCTGCCCCAGGTCAGCTCGTAGGCCTCATAGTCGACGCCCTTGGATTCGAGCAGCTGAAGCGCACTGAAACAAAAGCCGCACGTCGACTTCACGTAAATCTCCACCCGCGCCACTTTCACCAAGCTCCTGTCACGTCAATTGCGTTCCCGTCCTGTCGTCGGCACTTCCGACGAAAACGACCGCGTGGCGCCCAGGCTCCGCCGATTTCTCGGCATCCCCGCGCTCCTTGCCTCGATCTCGCTCGATTGAGCCCCTCTTTCCCCTCATTTCGGTCCTTGTCGCCGCTTGCCCGCCGCCGCACAAGCGCGCCGATGACGAACGAGCTGTTCGACGAGAAGCTTGGAATGCTTCGCCGCGCCCGGGCGCTCCGGCGAGGGCCGGAGCTGTTTTTGCACGAGCGCGCGCTTGACGACATTGTCGATCGACTGACCCTGGTTCATCGGCGTTTCCGCTCGGCGCTCCTCATCGGCGCCCGCGATCCGGCCTGGCCCGCTCGGCTTGGCGAACGGGCCGACGCGGTCCAGGCGATCGAGCCCGAGGACGTCATGACGATCGAGCCGGGCGCGTTCGACCTCTGCGTCGCGATCGGCTGGCTCGATACGGTCAACGACCTCCCGCAGGCGCTGCTCGCGGCCCGCTTTGCGCTTCAGGAGGATTCGCTGTTCATCGGCGCGGTTTCCGGGGGAGACAGCCTTCCGGCGCTCAGGGCCGCGATGCGCGCCGCGGACGAGGAGATGGGCGCTGCGTCACCGCATGCGCACCCGCGGATCGAGCCGGCCGCGCTCACCCACCTGCTCACCACCGCCGGGTTCACGATGCCCGTCGTCGACGTCGACCGGGTCCAGGTGAGCTACCGAGGCCTCGCCGATCTCGTCCGCGACCTCCGCTCGATGGGCGCGACCAACATCCTGAAGGCCCGCTCGCGGCGGCCGCTTTCACGGGCTGCCATTAACTCGGCCGCCGGGCAGTTCCTCGCCGGCGCCGAGGACGGTCGGGTGAAAGAAACGTTCGAAATCCTGCATTTCGCGGCCTGGACGCCCTCGGCGCGAAACAATGGATGAAGCGCGATTAACCTCTGCGCCGCATGAGTTGTTAACCCGTAGCAGTGTAAGCGGCTGGAGTGGACGTGGACCAGAGGAGGGTGGCGTGGACGCTATCCGAAGTATTTTGCGCCGATTGCGCACCGACCAGAAGGGTGCAACGGCGATCGAATATGGACTGATCGCAGCCCTCATCGTCATTGCGATGATGGGTGGCCTTCGCGCGATGGGCGGCGGCGCTGGCGGACTGTGGAGCAACATCTCCCAGGCGGTACAGAACTCTTAAGGATCTTCAGTTCGGCGCGCCGCGTTCAGGCGCGCCGGGGTCCGTAAACGACCAGTTTCACCTTCTGACCTGGCACCAGCCTCGCGTTCGGAGCCAGGTTGTTCAGCGACAGGAACCGATCGAGCTGGAAGGTCCGGTAGGCCATCCGGCTCGCAAGCCCTTGAACGGTATCGCCCGGCCTGACGGTCTCGACATGGACGATTCGCGGCCGGATCGCGGCGGCCTCGTTCGGTGAGATCCGGCGGAGCGACTGGACCATCGGAACGAACGGGCCGATGCCGGTCCCGCCGCGAGTGATCATCACGAAGTGGTAGACCGTGTTCGGGCTCCACTGATAGGCGAACACGCCGACGTCGAGGGTCCCCGACTGGGTGTAGGCCTGGGCGATCGTATAGGCGGCCGGAATACCGTTGATCGAGGTCCGCTGCGCCGGAGGAACCGACATCCGCACCTGCCCGCGCCCGAGCGCCTGGAGCACCTGGTTGACATAATTTTCGAGGGTGCCGTTGTAGCGGCCGCCGCTGAACTGGGCCTTCCCGCCCGATCCTCCGATCGAAACCGCGCTGGTTCCGTTCTGCATCAGATAGCCCTGCGGAACCGCGAAATAGATGCGAAGGTCCGGATGGGTGAAGGTTCGCCCGTCGATGATGCCCTGCGCGGGATCGTCGTCGACGTAAATGCCCTCGAGCTGTCCCAGGAACTGGTCGCGGTTCCTCTGCCCGGTTCCGAGCCGGCCAGTCTGGCGAGCCTCGGCGAGTGCGCGCTGGACCCGGTTTTCGCTCAACGGATGGGTGCTTGCCCATTCCGGCGTCTGACGGCTGTCCTGCCCCTGAACGCGCGCTTCGAGCGCGGTCGCCCGGGTGATCGCGGCGAGAACGCCGGCGGCGCCGGCCGGATCGTAGCCAGCGGCGGTCAGGTATCGAAGTCCGAGGGTGTCGGCCTGATATTCCTGGTCGCGCGAGAAGCTGAGGGTCGCGAGCTGGGAGCGGCTCGAGGCCATTTCCGCGAC